>CAMXBD010000014.1 GCA_947179245.1 uncultured Lachnospiraceae bacterium
CTCTCATTTGATAATATGACTCAATATAGTATAGCATTTTCATTTTCGCTTGTCATCCTTTATTTTGTATCTGATTTTTTCTTATCTACCATATCGTGGAGATGTGCAACGGCATCCTTGATTCCACCCACCTCACAGATAATACCTTCTTCCACAGCCTCGCTGCCTACGAGTATCGTTCCGACATCCTTTGTCAGTACCCCTGTCTCCATCATCAACTCTTCCAATCGGGTTTTGGAAATCTTGCAGTGTTCACAGACAAATCCCGTAATACGGTTCTGTATCTGTCTGAAATAATCAAAAGTCTGCTGCACGCCAATCACCATACCATTGAGTCTCACCGGATGGATGACCATCGTTCCGCTGGGAACAATGTAGGAATAGTCTGTGCTGACAGCGATAGGTACACCAATAGAGTGGCTTCCTCCCAGCACTAGCGATACTGTCGGTTTACTCAAAGATGCGATCATCTCCGCAATGGCAAGTCCTGCTTCCACATCACCACCCATAGTATTCAAAAGAATCAATACACCGTCTATATCCTTACTGTCCTCTATCGCCGCAAGCTGTGGAAGCACATGCTCATACTTAGTCGTTTTGGATGTGCTGCTTAAGTTGTCGTGTCCTTCGATCTCACCGATAATTGTGATCAAATGAATTTTGTGATTCGCTTCATTCTCATCCAGCGTGATCTGTCCGACTTCTCCGATCCGTTCATCCCTGTGTTTTTCTTTCTCCTGCTGTTTTTCCTGTTCATCACGTTTTTCTTCTCTCTCGCTCTTACTTCCTTTATGATCTTTGTTTTCTTTACCGCCATTTTTATTGTTATCTTTATTTCCCATCACAAACCTCCGATTTTCTGTCTGACTGTCCTCTCCCTGACACAAAAGAGAGAATCACAGTCATTTTTCTCTGCGATTCTCTCTTAGTTTACGTTATCTTTCAATATTTATACATTTCTACTGAATATCAAAATCATCGTTCTCCGGAACTTCTACATCATACTTCATATCTTTCTCCTCAACCGGATACTGATAATCCATCTCTCTTCTCACATGCTTCTTAGGCAGCGGCAGCGGATTTTCAAAATAGCGGGGTTTCTCGCGTGTCTCCGGTTCCTCACTCTTCTCTGGTTTCTCGCACTTCTCCGCTTCCACGGACTGCTCTACCGGTTCAATCTTCGCCTGCATAACTTTCGCTCCACCTCCGAAAATACAATTCTGTAGTCCTAACCCTGCCAAGACACTCCAGACATATAAGGACAACAGCCCAAAACCTCCTGTTCCTGTGACAGCCATCGGTGTAGGTGCCACAAGAACGCACATGAATATCCACAACGTATAATTCTGTTCCCTGCCGCTTCTGAAAAACTCAATAACAAGGAATACCGCCAGAATAGCCAGTACTCCCATCAGATAAATATCATAAACATATGGAAACTGGTTCACAAATGTCTCTCCCAGCAGTTGTTTCAAATCCTTCCACTGATTCACAATATTTCTAAATAAATCCGCTCCCTCAATTCCATATATGACACCAATCATTATTCCCCGCACCAATACACTTACGACCAGTGTCACAAGGATGATCCCAATGCTGACAACGCCTGAATTACGTATCGGTACGTCTTCACTCCGATGTTTGTTCCCAATAATCACAGCAGCCGCCATCATAATGAGCAGAGTCATCGCCGTCATATCCAGATAAGCGAGTATACCTATCGCCACCCCAACAGCTGCCGCCCCCGCTATAGCTGCCAGCCTGTTTAAGCGATTCGCACAATATCCTTTGACAAAACTAAAAACAATCAACATACCGATCATGTACAGATCAAAGAAAAGCCACTCAGGGCTAAACAGATTAAGCATCTCTAAACAGCAGAACGAACATGCCAGATAGAGAAGTGCCACACATGCCGGTATGCGTCCGGTTATTTTCCGCGTCACAGCATATACAAGTATCATGCCGGCTATTTGCAGAAAAACCTGCATCATTATCGCTGAGGCAATCTTATGCCCCAGAAAAGACAGCACGACAGACATACATATCACATACAATTCCCTGATACTATAACAGACAATAGATGTTCCCGACCGCTCCTGCGCCGCTACAGCCATATTATAGTACATCATTCCCTGCATGTCTGCTTCTATAAACAGTTCATTTTCTTCAGATGTTTCACTCCCTATAGGAATCCCTTTCTCTGCCATGGCTATATCATATCTGGCGGCATCAAGCCGCAAAAAAATTCCGCCTGCCAAAAGAAACAAAACTACAATACATTCAAATCTGGCAATGACAGCTTTTCGCCATACACACTTCTTCCGAACCTGCTCTGCACTCCTCCGGATAATCCAGTACAACGCGATCGCAATCGGAATAATGAGTAACCCAATCAAAATGAGCTGAACATCCGATAAACCGGCAAGCGGTGCGAACATACTGTCCGGCAGACCTCTTGTATATGCTATGCCTGCCAGATAGTTTGTCCATATACTTCCGGCAAACATTAATAATCCAACACTCAGCATGGCATACAGAAGCCATAACACGTAGCTGAACCACGTTTTACGATAAGTCATAATCTATGTTATCCTTCTTTACTATATTTTAGATAATGCCTGCTCTAAATCTGCAATAATATCATCCACATGTTCAATACCGACCGATAATCTGATCAGATCAGATGCAACTCCCGCCTCCTTTAGCTGTTCTTCGTTCATCTGTCTGTGTGTATGGCTTGCAGGATGGAGTACACTCGTCCTCGCATCCGCAACGTGTGTCACGATCGCCGCCAGCTCCAAATGATCCATCATCTTAGCCGCCGCATCCCTGCCGCCTTTTAAACCAAAAGAAATGACACCGCATGTCCCCTTCGGCATATATTTCTGAGCCGTCTCATAATATTTATTGCCCTTAAGTCCCGGATAGTTGACCCACGCGACTTTCTCATGCTGCTCCAGATACTCTGCCACTTTCTGAGCGTTGAAACAATGTCTCTCCACACGAAGAGGCAGCGTCTCTAAGCCGACATTTAACAAAAAAGCATTCTGGGGCGACTGCATCGATCCCAAGTCTCTCATCAGCTGGCTTGTAGCCTTGGTGATATAAGCGGCTTTACCAAACTTCTCTGTATAGGTAATGCCATGGTAGGACTCATCCGGCGTGCACAGCCCCGGAAACTTATCAGGATAAGCACTCCATTCAAAATTGCCTGAATCTATGATACAGCCACCCAGTGACATTGCATGTCCATCCATATATTTTGTTGTTGAATGCACTACAATATCCGCGCCCCATTCAAAAGGATTACAGTTGATCGGAGTCGCAAACGTATTATCAACAATAAGCGGCACCTGATGCTCATGTGCTGCCTTTGCAAATTTCTCAATATCTAATACTACAAGCGCTGGATTTGCAATCGTCTCCGCAAAGACACACTTGGTATTTGGCAAAAACGCCTTACCAATCTCCTCGATCGGTGCATCCGGATCAACGATAGTACATTCAATTCCCATTTTCTTCATCGTGCAGGTAATCAAATTGAATGTCCCGCCATACACAGTGGAAGACAGCACTACATGGTCTCCCGCCTCGCAGATGTTAAGAACGGCATAATGGGTCGCCGCCTGACCGGAAGATGTCAGCATAGCCGCCACACCACCCTCCAGTTCGCAGATTTTGGCAGCTACGCAGTCATTTGTAGGGTTCTGCAGTCTGCTGTAAAAATATCCGTTTTCTTCCAGATCAAAAAGCCTTCCCATCTGTTCCGAAGACTCATACTTAAAAGTTGTACTCTGATAAATCGGCAATACACGCGGCTCACCGTTCTTCGGTTCCCATCCCGACTGAATGCATATTGTCTCTTTCTTATATTGTCTGCTCATCTTTATGCAGTGCCCCTTTCCTTCTTATGCCGGTCTGTCACCATATACTCCTCTTTTAACTCCGACATCATCTTCGCATAGAGCTGCTTACACTTCTCATTCTCCTGATTTTCAACCAGAGTGACGCATTTGCTGATATAATTATTCCACAGATACAGATACTTTTCTTCTGGTGATGCTTCATGGGCAATTCTCTTTACAATCGTGGGTGCAATGTCATAATACTCTTTGACAAGCATTTCTCCATCCGCCTGTTTGAACATATATTCATCCCTATAGCGTTTCATCAAAGTGATTTCCCTGCAATCATGCGGTTTATGTAATCCACAGCATACCGCTGTCGTAACAAAACATAGCTTTTGCTTGAATCCAGCTTGGATAGACTCATAATCTGCCGCCTGAATACGCTGCCCGAACCGCTCCTGCCATTTATTACATATCGCATCGGCAAGCTTTCGCATCTCTTCTTCACCGCCGCCGCACCGCCTTTGATATGCGATGAGAGCGGGTAACAAATAAGATACCATATACAGGTTTATATTCATCTGTGCAGCATTTCTTTTCGCCCTTCCGTTAACCGCATCAATCTGTTCCTGTGCCCTGTCAGTCAGACATTGAGCCACTTGTACTCTGTCCTGCCCCCTGTCCGATACAGTATCGCTCCATATATCCGCCAGCATAGACCATACGCTCGCATTGTCCTCTACATACTGCCGAAATGACGCCTCATATGTCTCTTTTTTAAATTCAGAGATTCTTGCCGAAGCCTGATCCAGCAGACCAGCTATCTGATTCAGTTCTGATTTATCCATCGATACTACCCTGCTCTCTGCTTTTATTCGTCCCAGTTATGATATACAGCCTGCACATCATCGTCATCTTCTAATAAATCTAATGTTCTCTGTAAGTTCTTGATTGCTGTCTCGTCTGTAAGTTCTACCCAGTTCTGGGGAATCATTGTAACTTCAGATGATACCGGATTTACACCCGCCTCTTTTAATGCGGCATCCACCTCACTCCACTGATCCGGCTCTGTATAAATCTCATAGCAGTCCTCTTCTTCTGAAAAATCTTCCGCGCCTGAATCTAATGCCATCATCATCAGATCGTCTGCGTCCATGTCGCATTCTTCTTTATCAATGATAATCAGACCCTTCTTATCGAACATAAATGACACGCAGCCGGGCGTTCCGACGTTCCCCTGCCCCTTTGTAAAAGCGCTTCTCACATTGGCAGCAGTCCTGTTCGGATTATCCGTCAGTGCATCCACAATGATCGCAATACCATTCGGACCATATCCTTCATATGTCACATATTTATAATTGACACTGCCGCCTTCGCCTGCCGCTTTCTTGATTCCTCTGTCAATGGTATCGTTAGGCATGTTGTTTGCCTTAGCCTTAGCAATGACCTGCGCCAGTTTAAAGTTGTTCGCCGGATCCGGTCCTCCCTCTTTGACAGCTACAGCAATCTCTCTGCCGATAATCGTAAATATCTTGCCTTTCGCGGCATCGTTCTTCTCTTTTTTATGCTTAATATTAGCAAATTTAGAATGTCCTGACATATCATAATCTCCTTTGTCTTCTACTGATTCTTCTTAATTTCAATTATTTATCATATCATTTTTTATATTCTTATTCAACCTTGTCCTTTTATCACAATAATACGGACAGGTTTTGACTACTCTGCCTCAGTTTCAGTCTTCTTTGGACGCGCCAGCACCGTCTGGATCATACGGTCTTTTACCTCCATAATGCGGAATATGTAGCCTTCATAGTCAAATTCAAAATCCTCTCCCTCTTCCGGGATATGTTCCAGCCTTGAAATCACAAAACCGTTGACCGTATCAAAAGGCTCTTCCTGAAAACTGATCTTAAGCTGTTCTTCCAGTTCCTCCAGAGGCATCTTGCCCTGAATCACATATCCGTCTGTACCGCTCTGACTGATATAACTTGCCTCTTCATCGTACTCATCTTCAATGTTGCCGACAATTTCTTCCAGAATGTCCTCCAACGCTACGAGTCCCGCCGTCTGTCCATACTCATCGATCACGATGACCATCTGTATTTTCTCAGTCTGCATCACCCGGAACAGATCGTCAATTTTACGCTTCTCGGTAATGAATCTTGGCTCTCTGAGCAGTCCTTTGATTTTACCGATGGGCTTATTCTTCATCTTATCATTCATCTGTATACGCATAACGTCCTTCAAATGCAGAATACCCACGATATGGTCTATCGTACCGTCATACACCGGAAACCGGCTGTTGTGCGCATCGACGATAAACGCCGCCGCATCCTGAAGCGTCATGGTACATTCAATTCCTATCATGTTATTGCGGTTGATCATAATATCCTTGGCTTCCTTATCACCATACTCGAATATGTTGCTGATCATCTCCGCCTCATTAGCCTGAAGGATTCCCTGTTCATGTCCTACATTGACCATAGACAGAATCTCTTCTTCCGTAACGTCCGACTTATCACCCGATACATTAATGCCAAAAAGCCGCAAGAGTCCGTTCGCCGTCATTGAAACAAGCGCTGTCAACGGCGCCGTGATTCGGACATAATAATAGATCGGCGTGACAAAGAGCCAAAGCCATCTGTCCGGATTGCGGGACGCCGCTTTCTTAGGTATCGATACTCCAAAAGTCATAACTATGTACAGCATAAGCAATGTCACTACTATTGCCGTAAAAATCGCAAACATCGTGATATGCCATTCCACCAGATTACCTATATTGTGTACTGCCGCCCGATAGACAATATAGCCGACATAACTGTTCAGACGATACAGATATAATGCACCGAACAGCAGATTGACTGTCACGGCGCCAAGCTGGATCGCTCCGGCATACTGTGTATGATGTTCTGTCAAATAGGCAAGCCTTAATTGCTTTTTACTGAGCCTGCCCGCCTCTTGGTTATCCACATCATCTTTCTCTGCTCCTCTTATGTTGCTGAATGCAGAGCCAAAACCATAAAATAGCATTTCTAACAGCAGCAATATGACAAACCATATAATACTGCCCGCGACACCGTCGTCCATATATTGATCCCTTCCTTTGTCATTTATATTGTTCTGCAAGATTATATTAATTATTTTATAATATAGCAAGGAATGGAATAGGTGTCAAATATCGGTCAGTCTTATGTATTTAACTCGAGGCTGACCATCAGTCCGTCATTAACTACCTGCATAATGTCCTGATCAAGATGACATATCCTGTCCTTTAAGCGTTTCTTATCGATTGTCCTGAGTTGTTCTAACAGAATCACAGAATCTTTGACCATATCATATTTGCTGGCATTTAATTCAATATGCGTAGGCAGCTTCGCCTTATTCATCTTTGAGGTGATTGCCGCACAGATCACCGTCGGGCTATGTTTATTTCCAATGTCATTCTGTATAATCAACACCGGTCTGATACCGCCCTGTTCCGAACCGATGACCGGTCTTAAATCTGCGTAATAGATATCTCCTCTTCTCATTATCATACACTTCCTTATAATAATTTTTCCAACAATAGTATTGCCGGTTTCTCTAAGGGTATACATGATAATTTATTTACTGTGGACAAGTTTTCCGAATCTATTTGTAATCATCGTAATAATCCTTATCTGCAATAATCTGACCGTTTTTCAGGTAGACTCTCGGAATCCGTTTCCCCAGACCGCAGGCAAATTCATAATTAAATCTGCCCGATAATTCTCCCAGTTCTTCCATTGTGATCCGATACTCCCCGTCTGTACCGATCAGCGTTACTTCGTCTCCTTCTGCTGCATCCGGTATGTCATCCACACTGACCATAAACTGATCCATGCATACTCTGCCGAGTATCGGCGCTTTCCTGCCGCGGATCAAAACATATCCTTTATTTGACAGCCCTCTCGGATATCCGTCGCCGTACCCCACAGGAATCGTTGCGACCCGCATCTTCTTAGACGTCACATAAGTTCCGCCGTAGCTTATCGGCACCCCTGCCCCAACTTCTTTAACATACACAATCTGGCTTCTTAGCGATAAAACCGGTTTCAAATCTACAATATCTTTTGACACTTCCCCAGAAGGCCATAATCCATATAATGTGATTCCGGCTCTGACTACATCCATATTAGCTTCCGGCAGTTCTACGATTCCTGCACTGTTAGAGCAGTGTTTGACGGGAATATGAAAATCAAGTTTTTTCTCCACATCTGACATGAATCTTTTGATCTGTCTGATCTGTTCCTTTACAGAGGATTTATCTGCCTCATCTGCCCTCGCAAAATGGGTAAACACACCCTCCAGTTCAATCCCGTCCGTATGTATAATCTTATCCACAAATGCAATGCCGCTCTCATCCGGTCTGATGCCTATCCGCGTCATACCGGTATCAACTTTTACATGGATCTTCGCATTCCTGCCTATTTTGCGCGCACACGCTGACAATTCTGCAATGGAATCTTCCCTGAACACTGTCGGCCGTATGTCATATCGTATCAGTTCTTCATAACAATACGGAAATGTATATCCCAGAATCAATATCGGCTTTTCTAACCCTGCATGGCGCAGAATCATTGCTTCCTCAGCGGTAGCGACTGCATAACCGAACACATAATCCATCTTCTCTAATTCGCGTCCTATCTGTACCGCCCCGTGCCCATATCCGTCCGTTTTAATGACCCCTATCATCCGTGTATTATCTGACAGATTGTTATGCATTTGTTCCATATTGTAACAGACAGCGTCCAAATCGATCTGCGCGTAAACTCTCTGATAATTTTTCATCATGGCATTTCTCCATTCTGTTCCATATAGTTTTCTCTCTGCTGCAACAGTATCACATCACTGATCCGGTCTATAATATCCGTCGCTGTCATGGATGCTTCCGACTCCTTCCCGGCTGCCAGATCACCTGCGATTCCGTGAAGGTATACTCCCGCCACCGCCGCGTCTGCTCCCGGCATTTTCTGTGCCAAAAGCCCCACTAAAACACCTGCCAGCACATCGCCCGATCCAGCCGTCGCCATCCCCGCATTGCCCGTCGTATTCAGATATCCCTGCTGTCCGCCATACCATACTACTACACTGCGTGCATCTTTACATGCAACGATACAGTGAAGGCTGTCGCTAAGCCGCCGCGGATAATCCGTCATTCCATTTTTAACCTGTTCTATACTACATCCGTATAACCTTGCAAACTCACCCAAATGAGGTGTAAGGATAATAATTCTGTCCTGATCTTTTCTGTCTGCCATAGACTTCTGTAACTCTTTATCCTGTGCCAGAAGATTCAGCCCATCCGCATCTATCACAAGTGGCAGACTACATTCCTCTATGCATAATCTCAGCATTTCATGCGCCCACTTTCCTGTGCCGATACCCGGACCGATCAAAATGCTGTCCGCCCATTTAAATGCTTCTTCAAGTTCACAAATGATCGTTTGTTTTTGTTCCATATCATACGTATCATTTTCATGCGACACATTCCTCGTATAAGTAACAAGCATTGCTTCCGGCACAAACTGTAGCAGACTCTCTTTATTCTCCACAGCCGTAACTACCTTGACCATTCCCGCACCGATACGGAATGCACTCTTAGCCGCCATCATAGCCGCTCCTGCAATCCGGTCGTTTCCTGCAATCAACAATGCTTTGCCAAAAGTCCCCTTATTCCCATCCGGTCTGCGCGGCGGCAGCAGACTGCTGTCCCGTCCGATATGTGTATACCAGTATGGCTCTGTCCCAAGGAAACTACGTTCATCTATCCCCATCCGTCCGCAGACCAGCATCCCCGTATATATCGTTCCCGGATATAGCATATGTCCCAGCTTGCGAAAACCATATGTCACTGTCAAATCTGCCCTCACAGCCTCGCCCATAACTTCACCAGTATCTGCCCGGATACCTGACGGAATATCCACGCTGCACACACGTGCTCCACTATGGTTAATCCACTGTATAGCATCCCGGCAAATACCTTCTACAGGTCTGGATAAGCCGATCCCCAAAACGGCATCTATCACTATATCATATTCACCATTCTGCATTGTGCTAAAAACCTGTGCCTGATATTCCTGAAGAATCTCAATCTGTCTTGTCGTCTCTTCGGTACATTTATCCTTATTACCGATCAGTACAAAGGTGACATCGTACCCCTCTAACATCATAAGCCTTCCGATTGCCAGACCGTCACCACCATTATTACCACATCCTGCCGCGATAAGAACCCTGCAGGGGCTTTTTCCAAAAAAACGATGTATTTCTTCCACTGTCACTAAAGCTGCGCGTTCCATGAGTATCAGCGACGGCATACGGTATTTCTCTATTGTGTTAGTGTCATATCGCTTCATTTCAGAAGCTGTCACAAGATATTGTTTCATAAGCAGCCCTCCATGACGCAAAGAAGCGCTAAAATCTCACGATTTCAACGCGTTCTCATCCTCTTCTTGCTTCTCAGTCTCCGACTCTCCATCCTGCTTGGCAGAGTCCTGATTCTTTTTATTCTTTTCCTCCGGATTATATTTCATATCAAACAATTCAATGACATCCGCACCAAAAATATCATGCATATAGGCATATAGCTGGTTAATCATTGCCTCTTTTTCCTGTTTACGGACAACTTTCTTCTTTAATTCTCTCCTGATACTGCTGATCCAATCATTGATTTCATCCAATTCCGCAGTACTTTTCTGCAATTTACGATAGCATACTTCCATTGTAGCTACCATCAGCCTATTGTTGACCTGATTGATTTGTCTGGGCAGTTCTATCAGCTCTTCCTCATAGGCATCTATTTTCTCATTGCATTCGTTGACATTACACCTGTGCTCCTCCATCTCCTTCTCTAATTTCTTAGAGGGCGATTTTTCTAATGCATCTGCGAGGATGACAATCTCATCCATCATTTTCTTCTTAAGTTTTTTTATCTCTTTACACTCCTCATTAAGCTTGCTCTGACGCTTGAGAAGCTTGTTCAATTCATTCTCTGTCCGCTTGATTTCTGAAGTGTATTCTTTCTGGGTAAAAAGCTTATGCCACTTATTATCCAGTGTGAGAATCGGAATTTTTTTGCCGACTAACGCCGGCTGAAATATTTCTTCTGCCCTTGACATATGTTTCTGCACCTTCCTGAATCCAATACTTATCCCTCACGAGAAACCAGATTATATGATAATTTCATCAAACTGTCCGAAAGATGAACATTTTCCACTTGTATATCTTTCGACACATGCAGATCTACATGTGCAAAATTCCAGATTCCTTTAATGCCGTAGGTTACAAGCTGCTCCGCCACTTCTACCGCGCTGCTCTTCGGTATGGTAAGTACTGCGATATCAATGTCATTCTCCTTCACAAAACGCTCCATCTCCTGCATAGGCCGCACTGCAATTCCTCGAATCTGTTTTCCATGGAGTTGTGTATTAATATCAAAGATGCCTTTGAAAATAAATCCCCGGCGTTCAAAATTCATATAGTTGACCAGCGCCTGTCCTAAATGCCCTGCACCTATGATGATCAGATGATGTTCCTTATGCAGTCCCAGTATCTTACCGATCTCATCATAGAGATACACGACATTATATCCGTATCCCTGCTGGCCAAAACCCCCGAAGTTATTTAAATCCTGCCTGATCTGCGACGCAGTCACTCTCATGATATCACTCAGTTCCTGCGATGAAACTCTCTCGATCCCCTCATCCTTCAACTCACCAAGATATCTGAAATATCTCGGCAAACGACTAACAACAGCCTGTGAAATCTCTTTCTCTTCCACTTTGCTGCCACCCCCTATATTATAATATTTTAAGTATACAACTGTGTTAAAAAACTGTCAAACATTGACAGCCCTGTTTGCAAACTGTAAACTAATTCTGTTACCGTAATATTTAAAATATGCGTTTAAGCTAAATTATTATCTCCGCATCCCTGTCCTTCACCTAAGCCGGGGATGCAATACGAAAGGTACTATATATTATGATACTTTCTGTCAGTAATATTGATAAATCATTTAACGAAGTTCCTATATTGAGGAATGTATCTTTTCATATTGAAGACTATGATAAAGCAGCCATTGTAGGCATCAATGGTGCCGGTAAAACTACACTGCTTCGCATTATCATGGGCGAACTGTCGGCAGATCAGGGTGTTGTAACTGTATCCCACGATAAGACAATCGGCTATTTGTCACAACATGAAGCCGTATACGGTGATAATACGATCTACAATGAACTACTCTGCGTAAAACAGGATATTATTAATCTGGAACAAAAAATGCGCTCCGTGGAATTACAGATGAAAACTGTGTCAGATGATGCCCTGCAGCGTCTGATGGATACTTATGCCGATCTGACACATGCCTTTGAATCGGCTAACGGCTATGCTTACAAGAGTGAATTGGTCGGTGTTCTAAAGGGATTGGGCTTTACCGAAGAAGAATTTTCACGGTCCGTCTCCACGCTTTCCGGCGGGCAAAAGACCCGTGTGGCGTTAGGTAAGCTGCTTTTATTAAAACCGGATCTGGTCATTCTGGATGAACCTACAAACCATCTGGATATGTCTTCTATTACATGGCTGGAAACTTACCTTTTAAACTATAAAGGTGCTGTGATCATCGTATCCCATGACCGTTATTTTCTGGACAGAATTGCCAATAAGGTCATCGAAATTGACAACACAAAGTCTACCGTTTTTACAGGTAATTATTCCGATTACGCTGCCAAAAAGGAGATTCTTAGAACAGCGGAATATAACGCCTATATGAAACAGCAACAGGAAATCAAGCATCAGGAAGAAGTAATCGAGAAACTGAAATCATTCAACAGAGAGAAATCCATTCGCCGGGCAGAAAGCCGTGAGAAAATGCTGGATAAAATCGATGTGTTGGAGAAACCAACTGAAGTGCGTGCCGATATGCACTTGAAACTGGAACCCAAATTCGCTAGTGGCAATGATGTTCTCCATGTGGAGAATCTGTCGAAGTCTTTCGGTTCTCTCACACTATTTGAGAATCTTGCCTTCGGTATCAAGAAAGGCGAGCATGTAGCAATCATCGGAGACAATGGAACCGGAAAGACAACAATCCTGAAATTAATCAATGAGCTTGTCACCCCCGATACCGGCGAGATACGCCTAGGCACCAATGTGGCAATCGGCTACTACGATCAGGAACACCATGTATTACACATGGACAAAACACTCTTTGAAGAGATTTCCGATGATTATCCGACCCTCACCAACACTGAAATACGGAATACTCTCGCCGCTTTTCTTTTCACTGGTGAAGATGTATTTAAACAGATCAAAGCCCTAAGCGGCGGTGAGCGCGGACGCGTCTCTTTAGCCAAACTGATGTTATCGGAAGCCAATTTCCTGATTCTGGATGAACCTACAAACCATCTGGATATCTTGTCCAAGGAAATTCTGGAGGACGCATTGAATGCCTACACCGGTACAGTACTCTATGTGTCCCATGACCGTTACTTTATCAATAAAACTGCCAGCCGGATTCTTGATTTAAATTGTAAAGTCCTGACTAACTATCTGGGTAATTATGAATATTATTTAGAAAAAAAAGATGAACAGCTCTCATTGATTGACAACGCGCAGCAAAAATCCTCTTCTGCCGCCTCAATCGCATCCCAAAACAGCAGCTCGGAAATACCTGCTACATCTTCATCAGGCTCTTTTTCTACGGACAGCAAGCAGGACTGGCTGGCACGCAAAGAACAGCAGGCGGCACAGCGCAAGAAGGAAAATGAACTTAAAAAATGTGAAGACCGCATTGAACATCTGGAAACACGCAATGAAGAAATCGATACCCTTATGGCATCGTCAGAAATCTGTACCGATGTGGCAAAATTACAGGAATTAAGCAAAGAAAGAGAAGCCAATGACATCGAACTGACTGACCTGTATGAAAAATGGGAACTGCTCTCCGAGTAAGCGCAGTTCCCATATATTTCGAGATTTCGAAGCAAATCTCGCAAGCGAACTTGTTCTCTTTCCTACATTGCGTCAAAAGTCGCTCTGATCGCTTTAATAAACTCTTCACAGTCTAATACGGTCACATTCTGTATAGAGGTGATCAGTGACAATCCTTTTGTCATCTTTCCTTCTTCTATTGTCTGAATCACAGCCTTTTCCAACTTATCTGCAAAATGCATCAACTCCTGAATACCATCCAGTTCACCACGCTTTCTAAGCGCTCCCGTCCATGCAAAAATTGTTGCAACAGAGTTGGTGGTCGTCTTCTCTCCTTTTAAATACTGATAGTAATGTCTCTGCACGGTTCCGTGTGCCGCCTCATACTCATAAGCTCCGCTTGGCGATACCAGTACGGAAGTCATCATGGCAAGATCACCAAACGCCGAAGATACCATATCGCTCATCACATCACCGTCATAGTTCTTACATGCCCAGATAAAGCCGCCCTTATCCCTCATGACACGCGCAACTGCATCATCAATCAATGTATAAAAATACTCGATACCTGCCGCCTCAAACTTCTCCTTATACTCCTCGTCAAAAATCTCTTGAAAAATATCTTTGAAATTATGATCATACTTCTTTGAGATTGTGTCTTTCGTTGCAAACCACAAATCCTGCTTCGTATCTAATGCATAATTAAAGCATGTTTTTGCAAAGCTTCTGATAGACTCGTCCGTATTATGAATACCCTGAATAATACCAGAGCCTGTAAAATCATGTATTGTCTCGCGAATCTGTGTACCATCTTCTCCTGTAAACACGAGTTCAGCCTTGCCGGGACCGGGTACTTTGATTTCCGTATTCTTGTAGACGTCGCCGTAAGCATGACGCGCCAAAGTAATCGGCTTTTCCCAGTTTCTGACATAAGGTTCGATTCCCTTCACAATAATAGGTGCACGGAACACGGTTCCGTCCAGTGCCGCACGAATCGTCCCATTAGGGCTTTTCCACATCTCTTTCAGATTATACTCTGTCATTCTGGCGGCATTGGGCGTAATCGTCGCACACTTGACTGCTACCCCGTATTTCTTCGTCGCCTCCGCAGAGTCTATCGTAACCTGATCATCCGTTTCGTTGCGGTGTTCCAGACCAAGATCATAATACTCTGTCTTAAGGTCGATATATGGCAATAACAGCTCATCCTTGACCATTCTCCAGATAATTCTCGTCATCTCATCTCCGTCCATCTCCACCAGCGGTGTTGTCATCTTAATTTTTTCCATCGTTATTTACCGTCCTTTCTTTATTTAGCCTCTTCCCCGTAAATCTCAGTCAACCCATTTTTCACCATATTATCGTAAGCATTTAACATATGCTTATTCGCAAGCTGCTCTGCCCTGTCAGCGTCCCCGGCTTTGATTGCTTCCATAATCTGTCTATGTTCGTCATTGGATGCACGCCCTCTCGTATTTGTGGCAAGCGTCTTCTGTCTGACACGCAGTACATACTGATGATAGTCCTTAAGTGTATGTTCCAACATCTTAGAATCACATGCTTCATAGAGAATGTCATGAAACCGGTTATCCAATTCCGCCATCTGGTCCATGTGTCCTTTAGAGGCATGGAACTCTGCCAGATAAATATTCTCCTCCATCTCTTCCATCTGTTCTTTGGTAATTTTCTCAGTGGCAAGCCTTGCACATAATCCTTCCAGAAGGGAGCGGATCATATAGATATCCTTCACATCCTTTGCCGTGATACCTGTAACATATGCCCCCTTATTGGGAACAATCTGTATAAGCCCTTCAAGTTCCAACTGTCTGAAAGCCTCTCTGACCGGCGTGCGGCTCACACCCAGTTCCTCACCGATTGCTACCTCTTTCAGCTCTTCATGCTCCTTGTACTTTCCGCTCAAAATATCTTCCCGCAATTTCTGGAACACTCTGCCCCGCAGAGAATATTTGTCATTCACTTCATTTTTTAAATCATAATTAGCCATTTCTTTCTATCTATGCTCCTTTTCCTCTATGGCATTCATTTTTAAACAATCCCCGGCGTCGCAATTCCTAACTCTCCACAGGTCTTCTCAATCTGCGCAACCAGCTCTTCATCTGTCAGAACTGTCACACGTCCCGACACATACTCCTCATCCACCCAGACCTTCAATGATCTGACCAAATCACAGTTCTTGTCCAGCTGATCCTCCTCTTTCAGGCGATAATAAGTATTAATCCAGTGTGCTATTCCCGCAAGCCCCGAAGTGTTGGATACCGCACAAAGAACCGGTCTGTTTAAGAATTTCTCTGTATCAAAAATATTGTATATCTCCTCATTTTTAAGAAGTCCATCCGCATGAATGCCCGCTCTTGTCACATTGAAGTTTTTTCCAACAAAAGGCGTTCGCGGGGGAATCTGATATCCGATCTCCTGCTCATAATACTCTGCCAGTTCTGTGATGACCGTGGTATCCATTCCGTTCAATTCGCCACGAAGCTGTGCATATTCAAATACCATTGCCTCAAGCGGCGTATTACCGGTCCTCTCCCCGATACCAAATAGTGAGGTGTTGACTCCCGAACAACCATATAACCATGCAGTTGTAGAATTTGATACTGCCTTATAAAAATCATTATGCCCATGCCACTCAATCAGTTCATGGGGTACACCGGCGTGGGTATATAATGCGTAGATAATACCCTGTACGCTTCTCGGAATAACAGCGCCGGGAAAATTAACCCCATATCCCATTGTATCACAAGCGCGCACCTTAATCGGAATCTTATATTCCTCCATAAGTTTCATAAGCTCCATGCAAAAAGGAACTACATAGCCGTAAATATCAGCTCTTGTAATATCTTCCAAATGGCATCTCGGACTGATTCCTTCTTCCAGACATTCACGAATAACGCTCAGATAATGATCCATGGCTTGTCTTCTTGTCATTTTTAATTTCAGGAAAATATGATAATCCGAACAGCTCACCAATATTCCTGTCTCTTTCATGCCTATTTCCTTGACAAGTTTAAAGTCATCCTTACTGGCACGAATCCAGCTTGTGACCTCAGGGTACTGATATCCCCGCTCCATACATTTATACACCGCATCACGATCCTTTTTGCTGTAAAGGAAAAATTCGCTGGCGCGGATCATTCCGTTCGATCCTCCCAGCTTATGCAGATAATCATAAATCGTAACAATCTGCTCCGTGGTGTAAGGCGCTCTGGACTGCTGTCCGTCTCTAAATGTCGTATCAGTAATCCAGATATCTTTCGGCATGTTATGCGGTACCGTCCTGTCATTAAACGGAATCTTGGGTATCTCAGAATACGGAAACATATTTCTGAACACATTCGGTTTCTTGACATCGTCCAAAATATACATATGCTCTTCTATTTCCAGAAGATTATTGTGATCATTCATGGTCACCGGACGATTTGTAAAAGTTCTCTCATCATACATAGCTGTCATGACCTTTCCGCGTCTATCCGTTACGATCAATATGTCGTTATCTATTGTCGCATAGATGTACGTTCCGTATAATTGTATACAATCATACCATTCCTGTCAACCAGAACTGAACATTTCTTCCAGATTCAACATGCCCCACCCCTGTTTACTCCATGCATCGCCCATATCACGAGCACTGTAGATCATTTTACGCTTAACCTGTTCATTATTCATATAGGGATATTTTTGTAGAAAAAGTGCGGATGCGCCAGATACAATCGGTGTCGCCATAGATGTTCCACTTTTTTTAATATAGGCATTACGGTAGCCAAACCGGTAATTACCCCGGCAATGTATATTACAGGAAATAATATCCGTGCCCGGCGCTACCACATCGGGTTTTCGATAAAGCATATCACGGCCTCCTCTTCCGGAATAGTTCTCGCATAAATCCCTGCGCGCTCCAAAGTAACCGCCTTCATGACAGCCTACCGTAATAACCTTGCGGCTGCTTCCAAGTGGTGATATGGTTCCTTCTCTTGGTCCGTTATTTCCGGCTGCACATACAACAACGATTCCCTGCTCCCACACGGCATCTAATAATCCGATCAATTCCTCCATGCGGTCTTTCTCGCCGCTGTTGCCAATCCCCAACGAAACGTTCAAAACTCTGATCTGATAACGTATTCTGTTTTGAAGTACCCACATTAACCCGCGATACATGCTGTCTATGCTTCCCTCGCCATTATGATCAAGCACCTTACCTATGCATAACCGGCATGCAGGCGCCATTCCTCTGTATAATCTGCGTGAGGCATAACCGCTTCCTCCTACACAGCCCGCTACATGAGTACCATGACCGCTGTCATCATAGCTTCCCTGCCTCCCATTCACAAAGTCCGCAAAGGCAATGATACGGTTATCGAAATCGGGATGTGTCCCGATTCCTGTATCCAGAACTGCCACTGCGACATTTTCCGTAATAATATCTTCCTGTATATGATCGCTGCACCCTACCTGTTTTCTGACACGATTCACGACAATCTCCAATAAAAAATCCCGGCTATAGATTTATTCTATGCCGGGAAGTTATGACTCGTGTTAGATTTCCTAGATCCGCTTCTTTTTACGTCTGTCACCCCGATAAGTAAACATCGCCAGCGCGGTACATACAAGCCCCACACACAAAAACCATTTCGGATGTATACTGTTATCGCCTGTGTTGGGTGAGTCATCCTTATTACCAAGTGATGTAAAAACTGCCTGACCGTCCCTCACATCCGCTACCACCATATTATTATTGCTAAAATTATAGATACCATATGGCGAAAAGTGTTTTGCTGAAAAAGTAATTGCATCCATGCCATCCACAGATATAATCCTGCTCTCTACTTCTTCGAGCTGACCATCTGCATCCAGACAGACCACATGCAGGTTTTCTTCTCCGATTCCGTTCGGAATCGGAATCGTGACTTCAACGCTCTGTTTGCCGAGCGCAGTAATCGGTATTCCCGTACCCGCTTCCGTCATACTAATTTCATATGCACATAGATTCCGCGGTAGTTTATTGCCGTATATCTTCTTATATACATCTTCAATCTTAACCTTCGCGTCTTCATTGTCCTCAATATGTAAAATATAATTTTCCTCAGAACCTTCCATGACAGCACTTGCTATGCCGTCCTCCGGCAGAGAATAGCTATTGATCTGCACATCAATTCCCTGCACTTCAGCATCTTGAGATGCTTCACTGCTATTGACTTTCTCAGTGCCTTCCTCCAGCACGTAAGTCATTCCGTCTATCAGACAAGTTTCTCC
Source organism: uncultured Lachnospiraceae bacterium (assembly GCA_947179245.1). Taxonomy (GTDB): domain Bacteria; phylum Bacillota; class Clostridia; order Lachnospirales; family Lachnospiraceae; genus UBA3282. The sequence continues at coordinate 19,068 of CAMXBD010000014.1, forward strand.
TGCCAATGGGAAGGATCCTTCGCCTTGTCTGCCGACAATCTGCAATATACCATCCTCACCGTCAGCCGCTTCCTTCGTCATTTTACAGACAATTCCTTCAAATCCGGCTTTCCCGTTGTCTAAGACTGTTCCTGTCAGATCACTTACACTATCCGGTACAACTGCTATCGTATTACCTCTAAAAGCCAGATCACGGTAATTATCTCTGTATACCTTTGTCGCTGTAGTCTCATAAGACAAATCGGGAAGTGTTTCTCCGCCGAACACGATTACACTGCCCGCCGCACCTGCTGATTCCGATCCATCATACGCACGAAGTCCAATCTTCTGCGCCGATGCCGGAATATGTATTGTTGCAATAGGACATCCTGCAAAAGCTCTGTCGCGTATCTCCTTTACCTGACTGCCGCCTTCTACTTCGGTTAGACCGCTGCAGCCTTGAAATGCTGCTTCGCCAATTATCTCTACACTGTCCGGAAGAATTACCTTATTAATGCCGACGCAATCTTTAAACACCTCCGGTCCAATCTGTTTCACATTATCAGGAACAGAGATAACACTGTTACTGCCTTTATATGCTAATAAAATACCATCTCCGACGACCAGATAGTCACTTGTTCCATTTTGTTTCCAATCCGTCAGCCACGGAGTCTTCTCGAATGCCGATGCTTCAATATTTTGAACACTGTTTGGAATAACTACATTATTCAACTTATCACAGTGATAAAACGCAGCGTAACCAATGGTCTCTACGCCATCCGGTATTCTGATAGATTCCAAATTCGATCTTGCAAACGAAAATTCTCCGAGTCTTATGATTCCATCAGGAATCTCAAAATCCGTCATCTCATCGTCATAATACGCCTGTGCCGCTATAACAGAATTATCAACAACTGTATATTTCGGGAAAGAGCCTCCCTTCGCATCATCAGATCCCGCCAGTCCCGGAACTGTATCTGTAATCTGTTCCACATCACTCTCAGGCATACCGCCCAGCGTTTCGCCTGTGCCGCCTACATTAACTGTAGCATGTGCGTTATCTACTAATACAAATGCCTCACTTCCGATTACCCTCGTCTTTCCTCTGACAGACGGATCTTCCTCTTCCGCCATCGCGTTGATATGTGAAACCTCATGGTAATAATCTACCGATGCAACAAGCTGTCCGCTCTCTGACTCCCCGCCTTCTGCCAGATCATTATCACTGACACTTGAAGGAATCGGCGCTTCCTCATACTCGGATACATCTATATCCTCCAGTTCCAATGACTGCGCAAAAATATCTGCTCTTGAACCGGCCTCAGCTTGAATTTCAAGTTTTGTACATCCGTCAAACGCTGTAGCATGAATTGTACTGACTGAAGGCGGAATTGCAATCTGCCGCAGTCTGATACAATCCTCAAAAGCTTTCATATCAATATTCTTAACAGAATAAGGAATATCTACTTCTTTTAAATTTCTACAATTTGAAAAAGCATACGCTGAGATTTCTTTTACATTGCTGCTGATATTAACCTTTTCCAAATTATAATCACCCCAGAAAGCATAAGGTTTGATTTTTTCTACTGACCCCGGCATCGTGTAGCTGTCACCAATTCTTCCTGCCAGCACTTGATACAGGGTGCTCCAACCGTTCTTATTATAAATAGCGCCATCATCACATGTAAACTTAGAATTACTGCTGTCAAACTGAACATTTGCAAGACTATAATCACCCGCAAAAGCTCCATTACCCAGACTATTAAGTCCGGTTCCGACGGTCACTGATTTAAGCGACGGGCATCCGCTGAACGCTGCGTTCTCAATCGTCACTACAGAATCGGGAATCGTCACGCTCTCCAAATTATTGCACTCTGAAAAAGCACCCGAACCGATGACTTCTACCGCTTCGCCTATGGTAACTCTTTTGATGCTGTCATTACCTGCAAAAGCTCCCGCCTCTATCTTTTCAACATAATTGGAAATAGACACGTCCTCAGCCGTGCCATTATATTTCACTAATGTAGTTCCGTCCATCTGAAAATCAGATGCGGAAGAGGTTTCCACCGCTTCCACATCTGATACAGGGATCTGTGTAACTGCTATTGCCGTAACAAGAAGCAGTATACCAATTAGGTTTCTTACTTTTTTCCCCATAATATTTCCTTTATGCTGTTTTTACTTTCACTGCCTTATCCTTCTTCATGAACAGGATAATGGATAAACATGCCAATCCGATAGATAAGAACCACTTCGGATGTATAGGATCACCAGTCTTCGGCGTTGCATCCAGCATACCTTCTGTTAAATTACCCGTATCTACATAGACCGTATATGGTGAGAAGTGCGTCGCCGTAAATCTTATGCACGGAACACCATTGATTGTCGTAAAGTTCTCGTTCAGGTTCTCTAACTGGTTGCCGTTAATAACTGCACCTGCCATATTGTTACCACCGTATGCAACTAACGCATCCGGTATCGGAATCGTGATATCCACAGTAATTCCCGCAAGCTGGTCTCCTGTAAGCTTATAAGTTCCGGTAGCATCCCACAGAGAAATATCCATCGCATAGTAGAGAATACTATCTAAACTGCCATACTTATTCGTCAACGCATCCGCTACTGCTCTGGTCGCCTCATCTGTCTCAGTAATCTTGACAATGAAGTTATCCGTTGAACCGTTGACATTGGCTGTTGCGAGATCTTTGTTAGATATACCCGGTTTCGTAATGTCTACACGGGTATTGCCATTATCTGTAGTTCCGCCGCCATTACCGCCGTTACCACCAGTGGTAGAGGCCGGTGTAGCCGCCGGGGTTGCCGTACCTCCTTCAAAATTAGCAATTACAAGTACATCATTCTCCGGCATAGTAAACTGTGTAGCAGTTGCCGTAATCTGATTAAATGTAACACCAGAAGATTCTGTAGTCCACTCCTTAAATTTCATACCTGCAGCAGGCTCATTAGCTGCGATAACAACCGTAGCTCCCGTCGCATAGCTGCCGCTTCCGGAACCATTGACAACTGTTACTCTGTGCAATGACTTTGCTGCATCAGAGCCGGATGTCGTGGAACTCGTACTCGTACTCGTACTGCTGGAGCTGCTGGTGTTGGACGAATTGCTGGTCGTATTCCTTGATGTATTCGTTGTACTACCGGATGTATTCGTTGTGTTTCCGGATGTATTTGTCGTATTGCCAGATGTATTCGTCGTTCCGCCACTCACTGTACCCAGTCCATTGTTTGCTTTATACAATGCCAGAATCGCTTTGTTGGACTGAATATTGGTCGGTTCTTCACTCCATTTATCAAACGTGTAGCCTGAATGAATCGGATAAGCCGGAGCAACTGCATCCTTGCCGGGATCAACATACTGTGTCGGTCCGATTTTCGCACCGTCGATACTGTCATAGAACTCTACCACATACTGTCCGTTCACCATGCCGTTATTGGAATAGCCTTGGGCATAGAAAACAGTATCCTCCGTAATTCGATCGTCCACATTCACCCCATTCATTCCAACCCACTTGTCAAAAGTCCACTCTTCTGTTGACTCCGGATCCTGCGGCTGTTGTACACGAGCCCCATCATCAACATACTGAGGATTATCCAGTGCCTCTCCATCGATATCCTTAAGATCCTCTATTACTTTATAATCTGGTCCTAAGAACGTAACCTGCCACTGCTCTCCCAGAGGGTTGTCAGTTAACTGAAGTTTATAAGTGGTTCCATATTCTTTTACATATCTGACCACTGCAGAATCTTCATAAGTTCTGACTCTTGTCACAGCTTTTTCTTCATCATCATCAAAAGCCGTTCCTGAAATCTTAACCTCTTTACCGTATACGGTCAGATCAGATAATCGATTACTGCCTACAAATGCCCCACTTCCGACATCATCTACCGTCAAAGGCAGTACTACTCTCTGCAGATCATCACAATTCTTAAAGCAGTCTTTCGGAATTTCCCTTAATCCCGCCGTATTGTTATTACCAAAATCAACGTCTGTAATGACATCACAATCTTCAAATGCACCCGGTTTGATCGCACTGACCTGACTAAGCTTTGGATCATTGGCAAGACTCACTGATGCCTGACCTACGATACCCGGTTTGCCACGTGAAGCAAAACATTCCTCAATTGTAAGGGAACCGTCTGTATTCTTGGAATAAATAATACCATTATCCGCTTCATAATAGCTGTTGCCTATCACCGAACTCAGTGCATCACATCCTCTGAATGGCGCTGTCCCGATATCTGCACAGGCTTCGCCAAGCGTTACATTCCATAACTGTTCGCAGCTATCAAATGCATAATCCGGCAGGTACTTCACGCTGGTCATTGTGATAGTTTCAATCATATCATTTCCACGTTTAAACTTTTCAAAGTCAGAAGTACCCTTAAAATCTACATAATAACCACTGAATAGTCCCGGAACAATTTCTACATTATCATTTTCATCTTCACCCTGAGATTTGGTGTACATATTAAGGGTCATATCATCCCAGCCATCCAAGCCAACGGCAAAATATGTTCTGTAGTTAGCTGTATTTCTCCACTGTCCCTTAGTAACCTCTCCATCGCTCGTAAGATTATTAACATATCCGTATACATCAATGGATTCCACACCTTCGGGAATAACAACGTTCTTTACTGCATAACGCAGATAATCTTCTTCCGGAGTAGAAGGTCTATACGGATCGTTTGCATCAGCATTCTTTACCACATCATACTCATAAACTTCATAATAAGGTTTCGGATTGTCAACCGCATATGCCGTAATAGGCTCAAATAACCAGTCTGTCAATGTATCAACTGCTGAAGCCTGCGTATCTAAGTTATTACCAGACACATCCGGATTACCATTTAACCAAGCGCTCCAGTTTGCGCAAAAACCAGCATTTACCCAAGGTCCATAACTGTCTAAACGATACAGTGCTTCTCTTCCCTCATCATCATCAGTCACTGATGCCCATGCATTAGCAAAATCTTTACGCAAATCATCATACATGTTATTAGAATACAACGCATATAAATATGCCTCACGATATTCATTGTAAGACGACACACCATAGTTTGTTAAATCATCTTGATGTGCGTCTGCCAGAATACTATCAATCTGATCAGCCTTCGGATAATCTAACAGCGTAACCATCTCAGTAATCGGATTATACATAACTGTCAGATAATCCGGTGACATACTCTTATAACATACACGTATTCCTTGACTGTCCGGTTTCTCGATGTCAATAATATTATTAGGATCCATCGCCCATTCAAACGGCGCATAACCCTCCACAATATCTCCATGGAAAGTCAGCTTATCACTTTCAGTCTTAAACGCATCCTCTCCAATTGTAAATGTTTCATGTCCATTCAAAGGCGAACTAAAAGTAACATCAACCAAGCTGTTGCACTTCTTAAAAGCATTCTTACCAATGGATGTTACAGAATTCCCAATATACACAGAAGATAACCGCAACCAGTCTCTGCCATTATCCCCACCGCCGCCTTGGAATACTCCGTCTGCGATAGAACTAATGGATTCATCTGAAATCTTTAAGGAGATTACTCTTTCATTTAATTGTGAATCGCTGAAACATCCTGACGCGATTCCTGTTACTTTCGTATTGCCGACCATTGATGGGATTTTTAATACTCCATCCCACTTAGATACATCTGCTCCCGGTTTCAATGTACAGGATGTCAGAACTCCTTTGTCATTAATACACTGCAAATAAAAACCGTCACTAACCTCGTAATACTCTACTCCATTCTCAACATACAAATAAGGCACCGTGTCAGACACAGTCGTCGTCGCATCCCATGTACTGGTACGCGGATAAGCAGGCTGTGATTCATTATTAAGCTTAGGTCCTCTCACATAGAAATCCGGATTAATAACATCCTGAAACAGTCCGGATTTTATAATATTTCCATCACTATCTTTATCCGTCATATCATATGAAACAAATCCACACGCCTGTGGATCTCTCTGCGGATCACACGGGAACTCTACATATTTCAAATTTGCACAACCATGAAATACCTCTCTTGGTATTTTAGCCGCTTTACTGCTGGTACGCCCATAATTCTGAGGGAATTTCACTGATTCCAGTGCAGATCGCCCAGCAAATAAATAATTACCGATACTCTTTGGCTCAGTCATCCCCTGCGGAAGTACAACGTTCATCGGCTGAGATCCTGTTTCCACGGCAAATGCACCGTCTCCAATCGATACGATCGTCGCATTCTCCATAGCAATCTCGCTCAATGCCGAACAATTATAAAAAGCATAAGCATCTATCTTGCAATCCCTGCCAATACTATTTAAATTTACAGTGGTCAGACTCCTACAATTTGCAAATGCACCATAACCAATCTCTGTTACAGAAACAGGCAGTTCAATTTGCTGAATTGCTGTTCCGCTGAAACATTCATTACCAATAGTTCCTGTACCCTGTTTGATATCTACAGTCGCCAGTTTTACACATCCCTTAAATGCACGGTTACCTATGTGGGCTGTATTACCGATCGTAATAGACTCAAGCAATGATGCATCCGCAAACGCCTCATCGCCGATAAAACCAATCTGATCCGGTATTGTCATATTAACCACATTATTGACATCTTTAAATGCCCCGGCACCAATCGCACACATAAGACGCCTGCTTCGTTCTTCCACAAGAAAACCTGCCCCGTCTTTTACGTAAGGATCTACCGGAGTACTTCCCTCTGGAACCTGCACCAGATAAACCATGCCGCCCTTTCCGTCTGGTTCCGGTCTGTTGTCAACAACACTACGTAATGTATAACCGCTGCCAATATTCTTGATTATATTATTGTGTTCGCAGTAATATTGTAATCTCTGCTCGCCAGTCAAAACCTCACTCGGTATTCTGCTAAGTACGGTTGTTGGCACGGTGGGACGTGTCAAACCAGTCTTATCAGCAGCACTCTCGTAAGCAGCCAAAGCAGCCTCATAGTCCTGAAACTCCTTTACTATGCTGTCATAGTCCGCTTTACAATACTTTTCCAAAAACTCTTTAATCTTCGCCGATTTTCCATCAGCGCTTGTATACGTATAATAATCCATTTCTACCGGATCAGTAGCCTTATTATCCATCCCTACATTAGCTGTCCCGGCAAAATAATTCTCAAAGTCTTCGCTCTCGACTGTAAAATATTTCGTAATAGGCATTAAATCGAGTTCAACCTTCTCAGAAGAGAAACGGCTGTTATATCTGCATATTACCCCACTGTCAATATTATCTATAGGATTTTTTTGATTGTAAAAAAGGAACTGCCAAGATAAGCTCAAAACGCCGTTGCCAGCATCAGTGATTGCATAAGATGCTGCCGTGTCGTTAGCCCCCATTATATCCTCAACGCTGGCTGTACTATACTTTGTTAAATTAATGGTTACTTCGGGAACCACATCATCTGCCGAATCAGGATCATAAACAAACCCGCTCATATCATGCATGTCAGCAACCGCCGCTCTGGTCATGCCTCCCGCCGCATCTCCATTATCAGCATAGTTCTCTGGTACCGGAATCGCCGCTACAGCAATTGCAGTAATCATAAGTACTGCTGACAGACTGCGCCTGACGCTCCTCTTCAATCTTCTTCTCGGTTTCTTAGCCGGTGTCTTCTTAGCCATTATATTCCTCTCCTTATTCCCCTATATATAATTTCTGTACGACCATAATAAGCGTACATGGTATTTACCCTGACAAATTATCCTGATCCAAATCAGAGAACTCTCTTTGCCACTACCACAAATCTGCCATCCGCCTCCGAGTTGTCACATGTAGATAATGTCAAAAGCTCATCACCGTAACTTGCCGTAACGCCGGTATCGTACAATGACAGTGCCGCCATCTCCTGCATGTTGGACTCAAACTCCTTCTCAGAAGCCGCATCCAGAAACTGGTAATATTTAAACACTACCTCGTCCTCATTATAGATTCTGGAACGAAATACATACATGACTTCGTAAGTTCCCTTCTCATATATAGTATCAAACTGAATCGTGGAGTGATTCTTATAATAATCCTCACTGCTGTATTTGTTCAGATTACCAAACATCTTCCCGGATTTCATATGATGTCCATATATGATCAGATTCGTACTTCTATGTACCACATCACAGTCCTTATCCAAAAACAAGCTGCCATTCTTGTCATATTCCTGATTGTAATTATGATCTAAGTAATATTCATTATTGGCTGTCTGCATAACAGGATAGTCTATATTTGTATCGTCAATTTTCAGCCATCCGATTAGACTTTTATTCTTATTATAAAGAGTCTGATACTCTTCCAAAACCTCTAATTCAATTTCTTCTTCCTCTGTATAGTGGATCGTTATACCGGGCGAAACGCCTGCCGCCAAAGTGGTACTGCCTTTCAGCTGCGCAAGATTCTCATAGTTCATCTGCGTTCTGCCTGAAAAATAATAATACACGCTGAAATATCCGAAACACACCACCGCCACGACGGAGCACAGAAGAACTGTAAGCTTACGGCGTTTTTCTCTCTTCTTCAACTCCCGAAGAATTTCTTTCTGCATATTTTTATCATATGCATCAAGTGAAACATCCGCGTTTTTATTTTTCTTTGCTGCTTTCTTCTGCTTCTCAGCATTTCTGCCGGAACTCTTTTTAACCGAAGCCGCTTGAGCTTGTTTACTTCCCTTTTTCTTGAGAGCCTTTTTCCTGCCGGCAGGTAATTTACTGTTTTGATCATATCCCTGACGCTTATATTCCTGCGCCAGTTCATAGATCTCGTCATCAAAATCATTACCGACAGTAGTTTCAAAACGATATTTGCCGGTCTGCATCTCTGTGTACAACGTGATTACCTCACCCGGCTGTTCCATATTGACTTGTATCCTGATCTCTTTAATCTTTGCCTGATCCCGCAGTGCAGCTTTATAGTCTGCCTCCGTCCGGAATCTTCTGCCGGCAACTTCAAATCCCGCCATGGGGATCTCTCCTTTACTTTATTTACTATAAATATATGTACCCATTAAATCTACTTTGACATACTTACATATAGTATAATTTTACTATATCTTGAGATTTATGCAAGTGTTTTGTCACAATTTACACAAGTTGGACACAATTTTATACAATTTAAACATAGAGTTTACTCTTCCCAAAAGCAAAAACAACCGAAAGTTTAGGGCTTACGATTGTTCTGCTATATTTATGGTTTATTTTTCTATTCTATCAGGTTAAACTCCCGAAGGAATCTGTCACGAGCCGCCTCGTCGGTGGAAGCCTTTTTTGCATCATCGACTCTTCCGGCTTCTAAAAGCAGATTCATCAGTCTTCCAAACAAGTCAAACCCTTGGGATATTCCATGTTCATATATACTATCGCCCAATCCATTCATACGTCCCACCTCCTCAACAGCTTTCGGGTTCTGCCGTACATCCACATAATCATCAATATGCAGCAGATTTGCTTCAAACACAGCATCAAGATAATCCAGTAACGCACTATCCGTATTTTCTTTTTCATTGTCACTTCTTCTAATTACGATCACTGTCATGAGATCATAATCTTTTTCCGGTTCATCCGTCTGTCCAAGAACATCCCTCTTTGTGATGGAATATTCAGTAATCGTATTATGAAGATTCTTCGGTATATTTCGGTTACATATCCAGATACTGTACACCTTCTGAATCTTTGAGTAATCCGTAATGTCAGTAAGCGTTCCAAGCTGTCGGCTAATTTCCCTTGCGCCGTAATAAATGCCCCGTTTTATAATCGGATAAGACGGATTAGACGGCTTATAGTCATTCTGAACTTCCAAATCGATGTGAAGAAGGATAGTAATCTTTTTTGATGACAATTTCGGATTAACCGCTTCGAAATGTACATCGTACATAATCAGTTTCTCTGATACGGAACTGAGTTCAGTCGGAAGTCCTTTGATTCCTACAGGGATATCCTCCAAAGGAACTCCCTTGATGGAATTCTCGTCAATATACCGAATGATTTCCTCCGTAGTACAATCCTCATATTCTTTTACAACCCGTTTCAAAATAGGTGCAAGAATCTCCTTATTCTGAAATAACCTTTTACATGCTTCGTCATACTCACTGCCCTTTTGTCTTGCTGCCAAGACATCTTTTTTAGTCTCCTGTCTCATACTCTTCCTCTCTTTCTCTGTATTATTTATCACATAAACAGGGAAAGAGCGTTATCTTATCCCTGATCATTTTCTCATTCAGGGATAAATTCGGCATGTCAATTCTGACATCAAGATATCCACGCGGCATAGTTCTTATGCGTAAATGCGAAAAAGTAAATCCACGCAGGATTTGCTTTGTATAGATTTGTGTTCATAATTATAACAATTTTTTTCTTCTTTGCAAATAGAGCTTTACAAAATACCTCAAAATATTCTCATCCCTTTTCAGTAACACTTACACCCCTCACACATAAGATAAACCATAAACAACATTTGGAGGAATAAACAATGAGCGATTTAACAGCAACCCACTGCGGATGCAACAATAATAATGGTGGATTTTTCGGTGGCGGATGCGGATCTTGGATTTGGATACTGATCCTCTTATCCTGCTGCGGTAACAACGACGGATGCGGATGCGACGGCGGCGGTTTCAACCTCTTTGGTAATGGCGACAACAACTGCTGCAACACTTTAATCTGGTTGTTGATCCTTTCCAGCTGCTGCGGTAACTAATCAGTTAAGCTATCCCCTTTACACATCTATTACTTCATATCTGGGAAATAGGCTCTGGCTCTTTTAGAGCCTATTTCTCTCACATGTGTCATATACTGTAGAGGAAACTATAGGCATCAGAAAGGCATATCCTATGGCTGCGAAAAATGAGGAAGCAACAAACGTTATGGCATTTGATGCCTTATACACAACCAATCAAATACAAAAACTCAAGGTTCTTCTTCCTTACATAGAACCTTCCATGCAAAAGCATATGGCGGTCTATATTAAATATATGGAGCTGCAATACACGTTAAACTATGTTCATAGACATCCGTTCCAAATAAGCGGCTGCAGCATATCTTCCGATGAAAAACCCGATCTGCGCTCGCTGTGCCGTCAATTATGCCTCTACTCTTCTCCAGAAGAGATCAGGCAATTGGAACAGCTGCAGAACATGTTGCAGACCATGGAGACTATGCAGGAAATGTCACAGACAATGTCTGCCCTGCAGGAAATCTTCCCTGATCTGTCTGCTGCTCCGCCTTTCGGAAGCGACTCTGTATCCTCCACTGAAGGAGATACAGGGTCTGCGCAGACCGGTCAATTCTCTATGATGGATATGCTGATGAACATGCTCACTCCGGAACAGAAAACAATGTATGAGATGTTCGGACAACAGGGTGCCGACCAAAAAGATTAATTTTATGCTTTACACGGCAGAAAGGATGATAGAATGACCGGAAACTGGATGGATGATCCCGCTGTTGCACATATTGACAAAGCAAAACTTGATTTTCTTCAATCACTTGTCTTCGAGAGCCAGTCTCTTACCAAGGAACAGATGATGCCTTTCTTTATGGCAATCGCCAAAAGAGGCAGGGACAACCACATTACTTTTACTAAAGAAGAGGTTGAAACAATTACCTCCACAATACGCAGCTACTCTACACCGGAGGAGCTGGATAAGATAGATAAATTGATGAAACTGGGCAAAAAATAGGAAAACGTCAGGGACCATACAGTTCCTGACGCATTTATATGACATGTTTTTTATAAACACAGCCTCAATTCCTTACTTCTGTACAATGTTAACAATCCTGCCCGGAACATAAATTTCTTTTACGATCGTTCCTGTCAGTTTATCCGCAATAACTTCTTTTGCTTTTGCAATCACATCATCTTTCGGATCATCTTTGCCAATGGCAAGGGTGGCTCTTGTCTTACCATTGATCTGTACTGCAATCTCAACCGTAGACTCTACAGTCTTAGCTTCGTCATACTCCGGCCATGTGGTCTGATATACTCTGCCATCAAAACCTACTCTTTGCCACAGTTCCTCAGTAATATGCGGCGCTACCGGATTTAACATCGTGATCAAAGTCTTAAACTCGCCCTTCGTCACTGAATTTTTCTTATAAAAGTCATTGATAAGCGCCATCATTGCGGCGATCGCCGTATTGTATTTCAGATTCTCAAAATCATTGCTTACCTTCTTGATGGTCTGATGCATCTTCGTCTCTAAATCTTTAGAATACTCCATATCATCTGTCAGAATATCCTGCAGTTTCCACACTCTCTCTAAGAAACGGCGGCATCCTTTGACTCCATCCTCGCTCCAGCCTGCACTTAATTCAAAAGCGCCAATAAACATTTCATAGGTTCTGAGTGTGTCTGCACCATACTCGGTCACGATGTCATCAGGATTTACCACATTTCCCAGAGATTTGGACATCTTGACTACAGGGTGTTCTGCCATCTCACCATATTTTTCTTTGAGTGCCGCTCTCACCGCTTTCTCACTGCCATACTCAGCAAGCAGTTTCTCCTGCTCTTTCGCGGGCAGATTTGCGAAATTGTGCGGGTTCAGTCCAAGAATCATACCATGGGATGTTCTCTTGGCATAAGGCTCCGGACAAGGAACTGCTTTCTGGTCATACAAAAACTTATGCCAGAATCTGGAATATAACAGATGCAGGGTTGTATGCTCCATACCGCCATTATACCAGTCCACCGGCATCCAGTATTCCAATGCCTCCCTGCTTGCAAGCGCCTCTGTATTATCGGGATCTGTATATCTTAAGAAATACCATGAAGAGCCTGCCCACTGAGGCATGGTATCTGTCTCTCTCTTCGCCGGACCACCACAGCATGGACATGTAGTATTGACCCAATCAGTCATAAGTGCTAACGGTGACTCGCCATTATCCGTAGGCATATAGCTGTCCACATCTGGCAGTTCCAGAGGCAGTTCGCTCTCATCAATCGGTACATAACCGCATTTCTCACAATGCACAATGGGAATCGGCTCACCCCAATAACGCTGTCTGGAGAATACCCAGTCTCTCAGTTTAAAGTTTGTCTTAGCACAGCCGATACCTTTTTCCTCTAAGAATGCGATCATCTTTGCTTTGGCTTCCTCTACGCTGAGTCCGCTGATAAAACCGGAATTGACAATCGTACCTGTCGCCACATCTGTATATACTTCTTCCTGTACGTCTTTACCGCCCGCAACGACTTCAATGATTGGCAGACCGAATTTCTTCGCAAAGTCCCAGTCTCTCTCATCATGGGCAGGCACCGCCATAATCGCACCCGTACCATAACTCATGAGAACATAGTCAGAAACAAAAATCGGTATTTCAACGTCACTCACAGGATTAACGGCTGTCAATCCATCAATTCTGACGCCTGTCTTATCTTTTGCCAGTTCCGCACGTTCAAAGTCAGACTTTTTCGCCGCCTGCTCGCGATAATCTACGATCTCATCCCAGTTCCTGATATCTTCTTTATATTTGTCAAGCAACGGGTGTTCCGGAGACATAACCATATAGGTCACACCGAACAGCGTATCACATCTGGTCGTGTAAATACGCATCTTATCTTCTTTACCTTTGATGATAAAGTCCACCTCTGCACCGGTAGACTTACCGATCCAGTTTTTCTGGGAGACTTTGACTCTCTCCACATAATCGACCGTGTCAAGCCCTTCGATCAGCTTATCTGCATACTCTGTAATCTTGAGCATCCACTGGCTCTTTACCTTACGGACAACCTCAGAACCGCATCGCTCGCAGACGCCGTTGACTACCTCCTCGTTGGCAAGACCAACTTTGCAGGAAGTACACCAGTTGATCGGCATTTCGGACTTGTATGCCAGTCCCGCCTTAAATAATTTTAAGAATATCCACTGTGTCCATTTATAGTAATTCGGATCCGTCGTATTGACTTCTCTGTCCCAGTCAAAAGAGTAGCCGAGTGAGTGTAACTGGCTCTTAAAACGCGCCACATTATTCTCCGTTACAATCTTCGGATGAATATGATTCTGGATTGCATAGTTCTCCGTCGGAAGACCGAATGCATCCCAGCCCATCGGATAGAGAACGTTATATCCCTGCATTCTTCTCTTTCTTGCCACGATATCAAGCGCCGTATACGGTCTCGGATGTCCTACATGAAGTCCCTGTCCTGAGGGATACGGGAATTCCACCAACGCATAGTATTTCGGTTTGGAATAGTCGTCTGACGTCTTAAAAGCCTTCTCGTCGTCCCACACTTTCTGCCATTTTGTTTCTACTTCTCTGTGATTGTAAACTTCTGCCATTTTATAACCATGCCTTTCAGCTTCGCACTAATCTTACGAGTTTGCGAAGCAAATCTTATAAACAAACCTGTTCGTTATATTCACGTCTAATATTGTATTATACTTGACAGATTTGTCAAGCTTTTCCACATAGAAACAGGACATAGCTGCCTATGCCCTGTCTCTATATAAAACCTTCTCTATCTAGAGTCGGTTATAGCTTGCAGCGTAGGCATTCCCCTTATGCCTCACTGCCGGCTTCTGCTACCTTATTTGCTCTTGCTGCGACTTCTTTCTCCTGTACATCGCTGGGAGCCTGCTCATATCTGGCAAACTCATATTTATATGTGCCGCGTCCTCCTGTCATGGAACGAAGATCGGTGCAATATCCATTCAGACATGCCACCGGAATGTCCGCCTCAATGACAGTCTTGCCGTCACCTGCCGGATTCATACCAAGCACACGGCCTCTTCTCTTATTCAAGTCACCCATAACATCTCCGGTATAGGAATCCGGTACAGTTACCTGTAAGTTAGCAATCGGCTCAAGCAACACCGGCCCTGCCTCCATGAATCCCTTCTTAAACGCCTGAATAGTCGCCATCTTAAATGCCATCTCGGAAGAGTCTACCGGATGATAAGAACCATCATAAAGTACTGCTTTTACGCCCACTACCGGATATGCGGCAAGTGGTCCGCTTCCAACGGAATCCTGCAAACCTTTCTCTACAGCCGGGAAATAATTCTTAGGTACTGCACCACCGACTACTTCCTGTTCAAATACGTAAGGTGATTCCAGATCTCCGGATGCCTCAAAGCGCATCTTAACATGACCATACTGTCCATGTCCGCCGGACTGTTTCTTATATTTATACTCGACATCGGATTTCTTTCGTATCGTCTCCCTGTATGCGATCTTCGGATCTGACAATTCGATTTCAACTTTATATTCATTGATCAATCTGCTGGCAATCACATCCAGATGTAAATCGCCCATACCGTAAAGCAGTGCCTGCTTATTCTCCGCATCATTGACAATCCACAATGTCTGGTCCTCATGCTTCATCTTCTGCAATGCCTGCGCAACTTTATCCACATCGCCTTTGTTCTTAGCCTTATACCTTTTATATGTATAAGGAGTAGAGATTTCCGTCTTACCATAACGAATAATTCTTGCCTTGGTAGACAACGTATTTCCCGTTCTTGCCGCTGTCAATTTCGCGATCGCACCGATATCACCCGCGTGAAGCTCCTTCACTTCAATCGGTTTGCTTCCCTGCATCACATATAATTTGTTAATCTTCTCCTCGACTTCCTTCTCGTCATTGTAGATGGTATCATCGTTCTTAAATACGCCGGAGCATACCTTAATCAGCGAATATTTACCGATAAACGGATCTACAATCGTCTTGAAAATATATGCCGACTTCGATTTTGAGAAATCGAAATTAGCTTCAAATATCTCATTGCTCTTTAAATCAATTCCTGCAAGTTCACGATTCTCCGGGCTTGGCATATATTTCACAATATCATCAAGCAAGGTGTAAATACCCTGACACAGAACGTTGGAACCCATAGACATCGGAACGATGCTTCCGTCCATAACATTGCTCCGCAGAGCCGCTCTGATCTCCGCCTCTGAAAAACTGTCGCCGTTAAAATATCTCTCCATAAACTCTTCGCTTGTCTCAGCTACAGCCTCCATCAAAGTATCTCTGCACAACTGCAGATTTGCCTTGCTGTAATCCGGCATCTCACATTCTACAACTTCCTTGCCTTCCCAGCGGTATGCCTGCTCTGTGATAACATTGATATAACCCACAAACTTCTCATTCTCACGAATCGGCAGATGGAACGGAGCTATCTTCTTACCATACTTATCAGACATATCTGCCACTACCTGACGGAAGGAAGCATTATCGATATCCATATCGGTTACAAACACGAATCTGGGCAGTTTATACTTCTCGCACAGCTCCCATGCTTTCTCCGTGCCGACTTCCATACCGGCTTTACCGGACACAACAATGATCGCCGCATCCGCCGCACCTGCGGCTTCCTCTACTTCCCCGACAAAATCAAAGAAACCGGGCGTATCTAACACATTGATTTTCACATCTTCCCACTCGATCGGAACAACAGATGTCGCAATGGATATATGGCGTTTCTGTTCTTCTTTACCAAAATCGCTTACTGTATTGCCGTCATCGACCTTGCCCATTCTGGAAGTGATACCGGACAGGTAAGCCATCGCCTCCACCAAACTCGTCTTACCGCAGCCGCCATGCCCCAGCAAAACCACATTACGAATCTTATCCGTTGTGTAAATATTCATCTCTCTTGGTCCTCCAGTTCTGTTATTCACTCATGATTGGGCAGATTGTTCTGTTCGTTTTACTCCCAAGCATAAATTGTAAGTATATTTTACTAAATTTTATTTATAATTTCAATATCTATTATGCGAAATGCATAACTTTCTCCTCTTGTAGCACAATTTACAAAATGATATACTATATATGATATCACAATACACGCAATATACTGCCATACATAACGTTATTGCGCAATACATATCACGATACATTATTATCAATTTTCAGAAAGGTTACTATTATGAGCACACTTACCTGTGGTTTTATCGGGCTCGGACTGATCGGCGGCTCCATTGCCAAAGCTATCCGCAGCCAAGTTCCAGATGCACATATCACTGCATATGATCTCAATACAGCTTCTTTACAGCTCGCGTTAGAAGAACACATCATAGATGAAATCAGCTCTTCTATCGACAATTCCTTTAGTTCCTGTGACTATATATTTTTATGCGCCCCTGTCGCACATAATGATGATAACCTGCTTGTTTTAACAAAATATTTGTCTCCCGAAACAATCCTGACAGACGTAGGAAGCGTTAAGACAGGCATCCACAGACATATAGAAACTCTGGGATTACAAAATCAGTTTATCGGCGGACATCCCATGACTGGATCAGAACGTTTCGGCTACCCGAACTCTAATGCCGCTCTCTTAGAGAACGCCTATTATATCCTTACACCGTCGGAGAACGTACCCGAAAAGAAGCTGTCCAAATACCGTAATCTGGTGGAATCCATCGGCGCCATTCCACTTATCTTAAGCTACGAAGAACATGATTATGTGACTGCCGCCATATCCCATCTTCCCCACATAATTGCCGCCTCCTTAGTAAATCTGGTCAAAGATTCTGATTCCAAGGAAGGAATTATGAAGATGGTCGCAGCAGGTGGTTTTAAGGATATTACAAGAATTGCTTCCTCCTCTCCGACCATGTGGCAGCAGATATGCCTGACCAATACAGAGAATATTTCCAAGCTTTTAAAAACATATATAAAATCTCTTAATGATATTGCGGTCTGCCTTGACTATCGGGCTGAGGATGCCTTATATGGCTTCTTCGACACCGCAAGAAATTACAGAGAATCTTTTATCAATACCTCCAGCGGGCCAATCAAAACAGAGTACGTCCTCACGGTGGATATTGCAGACAAACCGGGTGCCATCGCTGCCATAGCTTCTCTGCTTGCCATGCATGATGTGAGCATCAAAAATATTGGTATCAATCACAACAGGGAATTTGCCGAAGGTGCTCTGCGCATTGAATTTTATGATAAAAAATCCATCGAGCAGGCTGCTGATGTCATGAACAGCCACGGCTACAAGGTTCATACAAAAAATTGAAGCAAAAAGGCACTACAGAAGCTGCTGCACAGCTTTTGTAATGCCTTTTCTATATTGTCACGAAGATAACTTGACCAAAAGTCTGTTCAAAAAATATGATACTACCATACAGATGATTCCCGCCAGACTTCCATACCAATTTAGTGACACATCGGATACATGAAAATGTCTTCCGTCTATATATTGTTTATAATACTCAGTATAATACGCCAGTCCGTAACAGATCACACCTGACACCAATATTCCGATAATACGAAAATACTTTCTGCATATCACCATACTGACAAATGCCGTAACCAGTCCTACTATAAAGAACAACGCCAAATGTGCTCCGTAACGTATCATCAGACTTACCGATTCTATTTCTTCCTGTGTCGGCTCTTCAAAAACGCCCACCGCAATCCGCTCTGCCATCTTCATAGTCACACTGATCGAACTTGCACCATTCTGAAATGAGACAATCATTACAAAATACAAAAGAAGCATAAGTGCAAAAAGTGACGCGGCAATCACAAGAACTTCCAGCCACAGATTCGTATGCTTGTTCTGTTTCATTCCGATATACTTCCCCTATACATCCATATTCTCTATGGTGCTGTACGTTTCTATTCTGCTCGCATCAATCTCCGTCATGCCAATAAATATCGCACCATAGACGTACATACCGTTCTCACCGGGATCAACACGGACAATTTCCATAAAAGCGTGCAGCACTTCCTTCGTCCATATAGTCAGAAAAGACTCATAAACTGCTCCCACTTCAAGTCCCGCATCACATATAAATCCAACACCCGTCTTAGACACATCCGTAATCTCTATGTTGACTTCATCCGAAAACCCGCCTTGATCCATCCGCTTTATCAAAATTTTAGCCGTAAGCCCCATACGTTGGTTTTTTCTTCGTTCCTCCATATTCCCCTCTACCTTTCTCTTGTATTGTATCCCCAGCGTCTATCTGATTATATATATTTACATTTTACATTATTTGGTATCTTTTGTAAAGGAATCCGCTATGAACATTGCATCCCCAAAACTAAAAAATCGATACTTATTCTCCACCGCCTCGGCATATGCTTGCAAAATTTTTTCTTTGCCAGCCAATGCGGCTACCAACATAATCAAGGTACTCTCTGGTAAATGAAAGTTGGTGATTAACCCATCAACAC
>CAMXBD010000015.1 GCA_947179245.1 uncultured Lachnospiraceae bacterium
CCATAGGATCGATCAGCGCCTGATTTCCGTCCCGTAAATCTACGCTGCACCATATAGGCGCTTTCTCAATTTCCTTATTTGGCCATTTTCTCTCCGGATAATCCACCACCGGATTTTTTCTGTAACGCTTGTAATTTAACATTCTGATTCCCTCCATTTCCAAAAAAAGAAAGCCCGTTGAACACAACGGGCTAAACAGACGATATTATTCACCGAGTCCACTCTCAATCGCACTGATCAGTGTTTTCAGCGCTTCTTCTTCATCTTCGCCATCACACATAAACTCGATCTCGTCACCACACTTAACACATGCACCAAGCACACTCAATACACTTTTGGCATTTGCTGTATTCTCCCGAAATGTAAAAGTTATTAAAGATTTGAACTGCATCGCTTCTTTGCATAGGATGCCTGCCGGTCTAAGATGTAGCCCTGTCGGGTTTTTGATGACTACCTTTTGGCTTACCATACCCTTATCCTCCAATATTCCGATTCCGGTTAATGCTTGAACCCCCTCAACCACAACCTATTCTTAACTATAACATTTTTTTCAATATATCTCAAGAGTTATAGCATAATATTCTGAATGAGTTCAGCTAATTTCTTAGCTTCCTCGTCAATCATCTTCTGGTCTTTGCCCTCAATCATGACTCTCACAAGAGGCTCTGTTCCGGACGGTCTGATCAGCACACGTCCTTCACCCGCAAATTTCTTATCCAGTTCAGCGATTGCATCTGCAATCTCTGGATAATCCATATATTTTTCCTTCTTATGATTGGGCACTTTGGCATTCACAAGCGCCTGAGGCATTACTTCCATAATCCCCTTTAACTCTGATAGAGGTTTTCCTGTCTCTACGATTACTTGTAGAAGATGGAGCGCACTCAAAAGTCCGTCGCCTGTCGTATTCTCATCTAAGAAAATAACGTGCCCTGATTGCTCACCGCCCAGACTGGCTCCTATTTCCCTCATTCTCTCCAGAACATATCTGTCTCCAACTTTAGTCTGTTCTATATGAATACCATTCTTTTCCCCCATCAGGAAGAATCCGAGATTACTCATAACCGTAGCAACAATCGTATCTTTGTTCAGCTTACCGCTCTGCCTCATGTGATTACCGACTAACGCCATGATCTGGTCACCGTCCACAATATTACCCAGCTCATCTACTGCCAGAAGCCGGTCCGCATCACCGTCAAAGGCAAGACCTACATTAGCTTTCTCATAGACTACTCTCGCCTGAAGTTCTCCCATATGAGTCGATCCGCAGTTAGCATTGATATTGGTGCCGTCAGGATTATTGTGAATCGCCACAACTTCCGCGCCCAGCTCCTTCATAGTTTCCACCGAAGTATAATAAGAAGCGCCTTCCGCACAGTCCAATACAATCTTCATGCCACGCAGATCTACATTAACAGCTTTCATTGCATGATTGATATATTCTTCTCTGGCATCAGTACGGTATTTAATCTTACCCACACCCGAACCGATAGGGAACTTGACTCCCTGCATATCATTCTTAATCAATGCCTCGATCTCATCTTCAAGCGAATCCGGCAATTTATACCCGTTACCGTCAAAAAACTTAATACCGTTAAACTCTACCGAATTGTGAGAAGCGGAAATTACAACGCCTGCATCCACTTTGTATTTTCTGGTGAGATATGCCACTGCCGGAGTAGGCACTATTCCTACATAAACGGCGTTTGCACCTACCGAGCATGCACCCGCCATAAGCGCATTTGCCAGCATATCCCCCGAAATTCTCGTATCGCATCCTACCATGATAGTCGGCTTATGTTCGTTCTCTTTCGTAAGAACGTACGCACCTGCCTGCCCCAGCTGCATCGCAAGCTGCGGTGTTAGCTCCTCATTTGCGACTCCTCTGACACCATCTGTTCCGAATAACCTGCTCATGATAATACCTGTTCCTTTCCAATCTCTGTCACAAAACTTATTCTGTCTCTGAAATGTATATCTGCACTTCCGGTCCTTCCCATACTACTGCCGAATCTTCCGGAAGACTTATGGATAAAGGCATTCGATAGTACCCCGGCTCCAGTTCATCCAGTTCTTCATCCGCCAGCCATGCATTTATATCAACACTCGTTTCCAGAGTGTTCACATTAACTGCATCCAGCTCAGAAGCAAGACCAATCAGTGTAATACTGCATTCCTCCTCCGGATCGAATATTTCCGCTTCAAGGCCCGCCGGAAGACCTGTGATACGTATATTTCTCACCGCTACGTTAAAGGTCCGTCTCATTTCTTGTCCAACATAAACCGTGACATCAACCAACCCGTCAAAATCTTCTTCTGCAAGAATAACCCCATCCGGTAAATAGTCTTTCAGATTGATCTGTGCTGTCACATTTTCCCTTGCGCCACTAACATCTATGGCTTCCTCTGGAATCACAATCGCATTGACATTTTGTATCAGACCGGATCTGCCCGCTATAACAACATTATATCTGGTGCTTGTCGTCTCACCTATCAGCCGATATCCGTCAGCCGGAACACCCGTAGACGTATAGGTGACCGGTACAGTCTTCTGTTCCAGAATCTCAACATTAACACTCACCTTCGTGATACTTAATTCAAGGTTTTCGGACTTAATTTCAACACCATCCGCATTGTACAACCGAATATCCGCATCTGTTCTGATATAGCTCGTAAAAGCGGATACATCTACATCTGCCTGAACTTTGCTGATCTGTGAAACTACAGACTGTGGCCCTGATACCCTGAGCAGGTTCTGCTCTGTTGATACGTCGCCTACCATATAGCCTTCACGAACCTCTCCCACTGCATTCGCACGGATAGGAAATGACCTTGTCTGCTTATCCTCAATATTTAATTTTACGAAATCTATATTCCCCTTGATACTCTCCACCTTATCATTATACTTATTGGT
Organism: uncultured Lachnospiraceae bacterium; assembly: GCA_947179245.1. Classification (GTDB taxonomy): domain Bacteria; phylum Bacillota; class Clostridia; order Lachnospirales; family Lachnospiraceae; genus UBA3282. The sequence goes on from CAMXBD010000015.1 coordinate 2,915, forward strand.
TGACAGTCTGATGGGAATCGTATCCAGACTGGTCAGATCATTTACATCTGCTACAGCTATGATATTGTTCGGATCCAAAGAACCAATAATGGAGCGCGGAGCATAGACCATCACTGTATCTATTATGTCCGTGTCATCCAGTACTTCGTATGTCTGCCCTCTCTCTGTAATCAGATCAAGATTTCTGATTGAAACCTGCACATTTGACACCGGCCACGACTCCACTGGATCATTAATATTTGTAACGATAATCCAGACCATAGTCGCAAATAAGAAAGAGACAAGCTTGAGCCCCCAGTTTTTGGTAATCTTATTCTTCATTTCTGGACCTGCCTTTCCAGAGTTTCCTCTTCTTCTCCTCTGTCGGCTTATTCTGGATATCGGACAATCTTGCCTTCAGTCTCTCGGCATCCAGTCCTCTTTCTAATTGCCCACCATAAGCAACACTGATCTTACCGGTCTCCTCCGATACGATCACTGTCAGCGAATCCGTCACTTCCGAAATACCTACGCCAGCCCTGTGCCTCGTTCCCAGATCTTTGCTGAGCGCCATATTATCCGACAGCGGCAGATAACAGGTCGCCGAAACGATACGGTTTCCTCTCACGATCACCGCACCATCATGCAGCGGCGTATTATGCTCAAATATATTGATCAGCAGCTGACTGGATACAATACCATCCACGTCAATGCCCGTTCTTTCATATTCATTCAAAGACTGCTCCTGCTCGATAACAATCAATGCGCCTGTCTTTACTTTGCCCATCTCAACAGATGCCTTCGCAATCTCGTTGATCGTCCGGTCAGAGAAACGTCCCCCCTCTGACTTACCTGAATCAAAGGCAACAATCGACGAGAAGAAATTCTTACGCCCCAGCTCCTCCAACGCCTTGCGCAGTTCCGGCTGTAACACTACTACGATTGCTATCGCAGCTATACTGAACACATTCGTTACGATCCACAGAATTGTGTTCATATTAAAGAATGCGGCAACTAATATAAAAACCGCTATCACAATAATGCCCTTAAGAAGCGCCCATGCTCTTGTATTCTTGATCCAGACCAGAATATGGTATGCCAAGAAAGTCAGGATAATGATCTCCACAATATCCGTCCAGTGGACAGTGGGCATATGCAGCTTAGAGAGATATGTCGCAAAAAATCTATTCAGTTGTTCCATGAACCCTCACCGCCTTTCCTATTTATGCCATCATCAATGTGTGCTTCTTGTTCTTTGTTCCGTCTTCTGTTTCTGGCTGTTGATCTGCTTAACTTTCTTCTCCGGTTTAGCCACTACTACCTTCGGTACTGCTTTCACATAATAATAGTATTCATCGTCTTCAAACTGGACTTTCTCCGTCCTGCTGTAATCTACATTGAACACAAAAAATTGTAGTACCAGCACCAGCAGGAAAGAAACGACATTACCCATAATCATTCCGAACAACGGCACGTTAGTATCAAGCATAAGATCACCCACTAACAGCACCATAATATCCACAACAACACCTGAAACCATAGCAATCGTCCATGCATAATCAATACTCAATCTTCTGATCAAGTATACAAAAATGACAGTAACTGCAAATGCCATAATGGTAACGACCATGGCTTTATTATTGAGAAGACCATCGATAATAAACCTGAATCTTGCCACCATTTCTTCGCCGGACATAGCTGCTATTGCGGACATATTCTGCGTCACATAATGCAGCATGTAATATACGATCACTCCACAGGCAACCGAAACAACAGATGCCGGCGTTCCCACCAGTCCCATCGCAAGTGGAATCACATAAGGAACTCTCATCAAAAAACAAATCGGCAGTAATACGATTACCAGTGTATCTTTAGGTGAAAATCGCAAATACAATAAAAACATCAAGAAAAAGCCTGCCCCGATTACCACTGCACATTCCAAACTGAATGCATATAAATGCAGCATGGTAAATAAAGCTGACATGACAACGATAAAGTTCATCGGCATAAAGGAACACATCAAAGCTACAATTAAAACCACTGTCGATTTGTTTATACTATCCATATAGCCTAAACGGGAATTAACAAGCAGTAATGCTATAAGAGCCAGCAAAAACTTTAAAAACGGTGTGATATATACCTCATATTTACTGTATAAAGTCATTAATATCTGCTTTGCAACAAGTAAGGTAGTCATCATTTATCCTTTCACTTTCCGTACACTTTCGTAAATCCTATTGTCTATACATATCTGCCAGTCTGCGCAGATTCATATGATACACTCTAAGGCTCTTGACCGCCCTGTTGTAGCGTATCGCATAAACCACATAGGAGATCACGGTATATATCCCTACCACCCACAAATACATGGTAAGAACCTGCTTCGCAAATCCAAGCAAATCCATTTTGTAGATATCCATCATAAAAACTTCAAAATCATAAAAAATGTACATACCAAATACCACTACAAATGCGATAGTTGCACTTATAATGGACTTCAGTACCTGCCATCCTATATAATCACTCCGAAAATAGCTTCCGATAGCAGCATTTTTCTTGCCTTCATTCGCTTCATAGGACGCCATTTTCGTCATTAGGATTATTCTTTTTTCATTTAGCATACAAATCTCCTAACCCAAGAAGCGCATCTTCGGATTTTCTTTCACATCCTTCTTCGGCTGGGGCTTCGGCGCTTCTGGCTGGCGAATGCTGTCATTCAACTGGTTCGCCATACTATTCTTACATTTCTCACAGAAACGTCCGCTGTAAATCGCCGTGCCACACTTCTCACAGTGCAGTGTGATACCGGAACCTTCTGCCAGCTGCAGACGTTCATCCTTCAGCCACTGCTGAATCTGATTTTTGGACACATCGCATGCTTCGGATACTTCCGGAATGCTTGCGGTAACATGATCTTGAATATATGCCTTCACTTCCTGAAATTTGGCTTCCAATTCATCTCTGCACCCCATACAGATCGGCGGTCCTGATACATAATTAAATAACTTTCCACATTTTCTGCAATTTCTCGCGTTCATGTTGTTACCTCCTATAGTTGTTATTTCCTATAAACCTTTTCCGATAGCAAGAGTTACAAAATAGATATGCTTTACTCCCGCTTTACGCAGCTCATAGCTTATTGCGTCTATGGTACTGCCAGTCGTATAAATATCGTCTATAATTATAATCGTACTTAATTTTACATCATTGCGACAGATTTTGAAAGCCCTTTTCAAATTATTTTGTCTGTCTGAGACAGATAAATCTTTCATCGGCACCGTTTTGCGCACTCTTTTGATCAATTTTGTCTCTACCGGGATATTCATTATTTTACCCAATTCCAGTGCCAGAGCTTCCGCCTGATTATAACCTCTGCTGCGCTTTTTTGCGTTATGGATCGGTACCGGTATCAATGCATCGGGTCTTCGTTTTATAATCCATTCTCCCAGCCGTTTTGCCATGCACTCAGCATAGTATGCCGCATATTCCTGTCTTCCTTTATACTTAAACCGATAAATGGAATCGGACATACATTTATAGGCAAATACAGCTCTTCCGCTATTATAGAGATGTCTATGACTCATACAATCTCTACAATACTCTGTCTCTTCTTCATCCAATTCCTTGCCGCATCTCATACAATACGGCTCTCTGATATATTCAAATTCTTTTATGCAAGTCTCACAGATAAGACTTCCGAATGGCTTGACTGCCTTGTCGCAGACGGGGCATCTGCGTGGATAGAAAATATCCAATAGAATCCCCTGAAATGTTTTCTTCATCTACTTATTCCTTTGCTATTGCGGGATTAATTCCCTGATCCGGTCCGTAAGACCGGTATATCGACGGTTTTGATAGTTATTATTTACCATCTCCTGCAGCGTCTTCCTGCTGCCCAGAATCGTCACACAGCTCTTAGCTCTGGTCACTCCTGTATAGAGCAAATTTCTGTTAAACAGCATCCGCGGTCCTGACAGCAACGGCATGACAACTGCCGGGTATTCACTGCCCTGTGACTTATGGATTGTCACAGCATACGCCAGCTCTATCTCATCAAGCTGTGCATATGTGTATGTAACTCTTCTGTGCTCATCAAATTCAACCACTACTTCATGAGCATATTCATTAATCTGCAAAATAATTCCTATATCACCGTTAAAAATACCCGTTCCCTTATCGATTGGTATTCCGTATTTACTGACGACCTCCCATTCAAGCTGATAGTTGTTCTTAATCTGCATAACTTTATCCTGCTCACGCAAGAGCACATCGCCGGACACATATTCTTTCTTTTGCTCTGATGCAGGGTTTAAATACCGCTGCAAAATACCATTTAAAGTTTCCACCCCTAATTTACCTTTGCGCATCGGTGTCAAAACCTGTATGTCATAGGGTCTTGCTCCTACATAGGACGGCAATTTCCCGGTTATCAACTGTATCATATGCTTATATATGACATTTGTGTCACTTCTTTCAAGAAAAAAGAAATCTTTGCTCTTATTATCCAGTACCGGTTCCTCCCCCGCATGAATACGATGTGCATTCCAGACAATGTCACTCTCTCCCGCCTGTCGGAATATTTTCTCTAAAATCACCATGGGAAAACGTCCGCTGTTCATGATATCCTGAAGCACCTGCCCAGCGCCTACAGACGGAAGCTGATTCACGTCTCCTACCATAATCAGCCTCGTTCCTACTGTGATTGCTTTTAAAAGCGCTTGAAAAAGAAAGATATCCACCATGGACATCTCATCAACGATAATCACATCCGTCTCCAAGGGATTCTCCTCATTGCGCTCAAATCTTGCTGTTTTGGCTCCCTCCGACACAACGCCGTTAAGCTCCAACAGGCGGTGTATCGTTCTGGATTCATACCCCGTGGCCTCTGTCATGCGTTTAGCCGCCCTGCCGGTTGGCGCCGCCAAGTAAATGTCCATTCCTTCCGACAAAAAATATCGTATGATCGCATTAATTGTGGTTGTCTTACCTGTTCCGGGACCTCCTGACAATATGAAAATACCGTTTTTTACGCACTCTTCCACCGACTTCTTCTGAAGCTCATCCAATTCGATCTCCAGCTCTTTCTCAATCTGATCGATCTTGGCTATGATTCCGTTTTCCTCCGACGGCAGTAAGTCTCCACTGACAGACACGTTCAAATCATGAAGCATCTTCGCGCAGTTCAATTCTGCATAATAGTAAGTCGCCGCATAGACTCTGCACTCCGCTTCCTTCTCAGCCGGACGCTTAATGACCAATTTCTTGTCCATCGCCAGATTGCCCAGATGTGGCTCCATAACAGACGGTTCCAGCCCTAGCAGTTCACCTGCTTTTTTAAGCAGAATATCCTGTGGAAGATAGCAATGCCCTTCCCCACCCGCCAACATGAGCGTATAGAGAATGCCACTTCTGATCCGATAGTCGGAGTCCGTGTGAATACCTATCTTCGCTGCAATCTCATCCGCAATCTTAAACCCGATCCCTTGAATATCTTCAGCTAATTGATAGGGATTTTCTTTGAGGATTCCATACAGATTTGTCCCATAGGATTCATAAATGCGTATAGCAAGAGTATTTGAAATGCCATATTTCTGCAGGAAGGTCATAGCTTCTCTGGCATCACGCTTCTCATACACGGTAACTGCAATCTCCCTTGCCTTACGCTCACTTATGCCTTTGACCTCTGCCAATCTTTCCGGTTCTTCCTCTATAATGCGGTAAGTATCAGCGCCAAACCTTTTTACAATGCGAGCAGCTAACGCTTCTCCCACACCTTTGATTGCTCCGGATCCAAGATACCTCTCTATGCTGACCGTATCATCCGGGGGAACGATCTGATAGCGTTCTATTTTAAACTGTTCCCCGTATACCGGATGTGTAATATAATCTCCTTCAGCTTCTATCGTCTCTCCCTGATCCATCGTCTTAAAAAAACCGACACATGTGATCTCATCCTCGCCGCTGATCAGATTTAATACCGTATATCCGTTATCTGCATTTCTATATATGATATGCTCTATATAACCTTTGACCGTCTCCATTAATATACCGCGCTTCCCGCTTCCACTATTCCTCTGATTCTTTACGTACCCCTATGCACGATAAAGGACTGCTTAGCAAGCAGCCCTTTCATCCGAATATAAACTATTTATTACATGTTATAGTTACGCTTCGCCTGTTCATATAACATCTGCGCCAGAGAATTTGCTCCCTCAGAGGACGTCTGCTCAGAAATCTTCTGGAAAAATGAATCCTTAAAGCAGTCCACCATATTAGAAGCATAACCTTCCTGATCGTTTTCGTCGCTGAATATCTTGGCTGTCTTCTCCATCTCTTTATAAACCTGCTCCCAGAGATAGGCTTCAAACTGCTTGCAGGCATCAAAAAGCGCATCATCCTCAGTCTCTTTCGTCGCGGCATTCTCCAAACTCTTCTGCAAGTTCTCTGATGCTATTCTGTTAGCATCTGTCATATAATCCGTATACTGTCCTAATCCTGTTAAATCCATACTGTCCATTCCTTCCTGCCTAGCGCTTCAGATTATTAGCTGTCTCCATCATAGAATCGGAGGTCGTAATCGCTTTGGAATTCATCTCATATGCACGCTGTGCTACGATTAAGTTAACCATCTCGTTAGCAACCTGTACGTTAGAACCTTCCAGATATCCCTGTACGATTCTGCTCTTGCGCACATCGTCATTTGTCTCCTCATTGATCGGTCTGCCGCTGGCATCTGTCTCTGCAAACAGCGTATCTCCTACTCTGTTCAGACCACCGGGATTATTAAACTGGAATAAAGCAATCTTCATTCCGATTGGCTGCGGATTATTATTATCATCCGGATAGCAGATCTCACCGTCTTCATTAATGGTAAGCCTGTTGGCAATATAAGTACGGTCTAAATTAACTTCCCTTCCAGTAGTCATAAGAACCGGAAGTCCATCTGCGTTCGTCAGCGTTATTCTGTTATTACCTGTTAACGCCCATGTAAAATCACCGTTTCTCGTATAGTATGTATTGCCATCTTCACCCCGGATAGCAAAGAATCCGTCACCTTCGATTGCAAATGCAGTGTCGCTCTGGGAATCTAACAGACTGCCCTGTGAAAAAATGGAATTGATGGACGAAATGCGAACACCCAATCCTACCTGTGAACTGGTGGGTTTCGGATTACCATTCGCCGTTGTAGTTACCGACTGCAGATTCTGGTACAGAAGCGATTTAAACTGTGCTACCTGCGCTTTATATCCCGCCGAGTTAACGTTTGCCAAGTTATTGGCAATCGTATCTACATTTGCCTGCTGTGCATTCATACCGGTCGCTGCCGACCATAAACTCCTAACCATACTTTACGCCTCCTATAGCTTACCTAACTTTACCCAACTGGTTTACTGCGATGTCAAGTGATTCATCATATGTGGTGATCACCTTTTGGTTACTATCATACTGTCTCTGGATGGCAATCATATTAACCATCTCTGTCACAACTGACATATTAGCCATTTCCAACACTCCGGCGCGGATATCCGATTCTGCTTCAATCTCCGTTGCACCTTCTATCGGTTGGAAAAAATTCTCACCGAAACGTTCCAGATAATCATAATCTTCAAAATCTGTCAGTCCAACCGTCGCCACTGTCTCGCCGTCCTGTGTAATATTACCTTCCCGGTCAATGCTCACAGGCAACACCGTATTCAATCTGATCCGGCGTCCGGTATCATCTAAGACGAAATCTCCGTCCTGAGTCACCAAATATCCTTGACGATCCATGGTGAAATTACCGTCTCTCGTATATTTAGTGGAAGTTTCTCCCGCCTTATTAGTATATTCTACCGCAAAAAATCCATTACCGGAAATCGCCAGATCAAGCGGGTTCTCCGTCACTTTCATTGGACCTTCCGAATAATCCACATAATTCTCACCAGTCTTGACACCAAGATTCATGCCAACTCTTGTGACTCTGTTCTCCAGATAATCCTCGTTCGCCTCATTATTCAATTCATATTCGTCAACAGCCTTCGGTGTGCTGATCAATCTCGGAATATTGCCTGCCTCAGATAAATCCTTAATCTTATAAGCAAGCACACTGTCAAACGCCTGACTCGTAGCTCCCTCTTTCTTGAAACCATTGGTGTCTGCATTCGCCAGATTGTTGGTCATGACATCCATTCTGTGCTGTTCATTAATCATTCCCGTGTACGCTGTATACAGTCCTTTAAGCATATTCGTCTGCCTCTCTTAATCCTCGCGGTATCCCGCTAAAAATTCTACATATTTACCGGTGCCGACAGCCACTGCCGTCATCGGATCTTCCGCTGTCATTGTATTGATTCCTGTCTTGGCTGCAATCAAATCTTCCAACCCCCGCAGCAAGCTTCCTCCGCCGGTGAGTACGATACCTCTGTCTGCAATATCAGCAGCCAGCTCCGGAGGAGTTTTCTCCAGAACGCTGTGAATCGTCTCAACAATCTGTACGGTTGTCTCATGGAGCGCTTCTTCTGTCTCTTCCGACGATACCTTGACAGTCCGCGGAAGACCTGTTACAAGATTACGCCCTCTGACATCCATGTAGTCCACTTCCAGTCTCTTAAACGCAGAACCAATCTTGATTTTCAAATCCTCTGCCGTTCTTTCACCGATCAGCAGATTATGCTTCTTACGCATATAGCGCACGATTGCCTCGTCAAAATCATCCCCTGCAATCTTAATGGATGCACTGACAACAGTACCACCCAGCGAGATAACAGCTATATCGGAAGTTCCGCCACCGATATCTACAATCATATTACCGCATGGCTTAGAAATGTCTATCCCTGCACCAATCGCAGCCGCAATGGGCTCCTCAATAATCGATACTTCTCTGGCCCCTGCCTGATATGTCGCATCCTCGACTGCTTTCTTTTCCACTTCCGTAACACCGCTGGGCACGCATACTGCTATACGGGGTTTGCGGAATGTCTTCTTACCCAGAGCTTTCTGGATAAAATACTTCATCATCTTCTCAGTGACCTGATAGTCAGAGATAACGCCTTGGCGAAGCGGTCTGACAGCAACGATATTGCCCGGTGTTCTTCCGAGCATCAGTCTGGCGTCCTCACCGATTGCCTTAATCTTATTCGTATCTCTATCAAAAGCTACAACAGAGGGTTCCTTCAATACAACTCCCTTGCCTCTGATGTAGACCAATATGCTGGCTGTTCCCAAATCTATTCCGATATCTGTGTACTGCATTTGTCTTTGATCCCCTTTCCCATGGTCTCTCTATAATAATTTCCAATTGCCGTCAAACTAAACATCAATACGGTTTTGCGCCCAAAATCCTCGATTTTCCGAATATTCATCCATGCCTTTCAGAAAAAATGCGCAATACGCTGGATATATTATAACCTAAAGAAATGGTTTTTCAAAGGCTTTTATTGATTTTTTTGAAAAAAATGAAAAACACCAAAAGCAGAACGGTTCCTTCCGTCCTGTTTTTGGCATCCGTGCCGTACTTTAGTTTTATCGGATAATTTTCTATTTTTCTTAACCCCTATCCGCAGGAAAAATTTACCCGCACAATAAAAGTTGCTTTCTACTCTGCAAAAATATCCCCGGCACAGAAACGTTCTTACTTCAGATCCGCAAGTCTATCGGTGAATATAAATTGTCCCGTAACCGTTCCGTGTTGATCGCGCTTTCCACGCCGCCTGTCATTTCAGCTTCCTCAGAAACTTCTTTATGAATTGTATTCTGTACTTCCTCCTGTATTGTGTCCTGCAATTCTTCCTCTACTGTAAGTTCTTCTTCAATCGTATCTTGCAGTTCTTCCTGAATTTCAGCGACTTCATCCATCACTTCATCCAATACGCCTTCGTTTTCCTCAACTCCCGTAGCTTCTTCCACGATGTCTTCCAGTCTTTCCTCGGCTGTCTTAGGCGCCATCTTCTCCGCGGCCTTGGCAATCTTCTCGCCCATTTCCCGTGATTCATCCATAATATGCATCATCTGCTCATTGTTATAAGCCGCCTTTGCCGCAGCAATCTGATCCTCATATGAATGAAACATATCGAGCTTCTTAGCTATTTCTTCGGCAGTTTCACATTTTATATTTTTCAGATTATCCTTCTGTTTCTCATAAAAAGCAATCTGACTGTCACGCTCCTCCTGCCGCTGCGCTTTCTGCTGTGTACTCTTTAATCCGCGGCCGCCTGTCAGCATACCGCCCAAGACGGAATTATTAAGTCTCTGTATATTAATATTCATAAATTTCTTCCCCGCTAATACTTGTTTTACTACATTTAATATATCGGCAGGCAGGCAGTGAACATCCAGATACATATAGATTATTTCACAACCGATTCCGGCTGTTTCATGACATTTCTCTACTTATCCGCTCAATATCATTTCTTCTTGCGAAGATTTTCTTCATATTTCTCCAGCATTTTCTTCACATAAATTCCTGTATAGGAAGCAGGATTCTTGGCAATCTGTTCCGGTGTCCCCTGTGCGATAACAGTTCCGCCGCCATCTCCGCCTTCCGGTCCCATATCAATAATATAGTCAGCAGTCTTAATTACATCCAGATTATGCTCAATCACCACCACCGTATTGCCGCCCTCTGCCAGTTTATGGAGAATATCAACCAGCTTATGCACATCTGCAAAATGAAGACCGGTAGTGGGCTCATCCAAAATATAGATCGTCTTCCCCGTACTGCGTTTACTCAATTCCGTAGCCAGCTTAATACGCTGTGCCTCTCCGCCAGACAATGTCGTTGACGGTTGTCCGAGTTTGACATAAGACAATCCCACATCATACAAGGTTTCTATCTTGCGGCGGATAGATGGAAGATTCTCAAAGAACGGTACTGCCTCTTCCACCGTCATATCCAAAACATCAAATATATTCTTTCCTTTATATTTTACCTCCAATGTCTCCCTGTTGTAACGTTTTCCTCCACACACTTCACAGGGCACATAGACATCAGGCAGAAAGTGCATTTCTATCTTAATAATACCGTCGCCGCCGCATGCCTCGCAGCGTCCGCCTTTGACATTAAAACTGAAACGTCCTTTCTTATATCCTCTTGCTTTAGCATCCTGCGTCGAGGCGAACAAATCTCTGATCTGATCGAACACTCCCGTATAAGTGGCCGGATTTGATCTGGGAGTCCTGCCGATGGGCGACTGATCGATGTCGATTACTTTGTCCAGCTGATTGATTCCATCAATCTTTGTATGTTTTCCCGGAATACAGCGCGCGCGGTTCAGATCCCGCGCCAGATGTTTATAGAGGATTTCATTGACCAGTGAACTCTTACCGGAACCGGACACTCCTGTCACACAAGTCATAATCCCCAACGGAATCTTCACATCTATTTTTTTCAGATTGTTCTCTTCTGCGCCCTTAACAGTCAAGTAACCCGCCGGTTTCCTTCTCTGTGCCGGAACCGGAATCTGGAGCTTACCGCTCAGGTATTGTCCCGTAATGGATTCTTCCACCTGCATAATCTCCTGCGCCGTGCCCAGTGCCACTACTTCTCCTCCGTGGGAACCCGCACCGGGACCGATATCCACAACATAATCCGCCGCCAGCATTGTATCTTCATCATGTTCCACCACGACCAGCGTGTTACCCAGATCTTTCAAGTTCTTAAGCGCTGCAATAAGCTTGTCGTTATCTCTCTGATGCAGTCCGATGCTCGGCTCGTCCAGAATATAGCAGACACCTACCAGTCCGGACCCAATCTGGGTCGCCAGACGGATACGCTGTGCCTCTCCGCCGGACAAACTTCCTGTAGCTCTGGAAAGAGACAGATATTCCAGACCAACCTCCATCAAAAATCCGACGCGCGCATGAATCTCCTTCAAAATCCGTTTCCCAATCAATTCCTGCTGCCGTGTCAGTTTCATTTCCCCGATAAAGGCATGCAGGTTCTTTATCGACATAGATGTAATCTCATAAATATTCTTATCGCAGATTGTTACAGCAAGCGATTCCTTCTTCAAGCGCATTCCTTTACATTCTTTACAAGGGGTAATCCGCATAAAACTTTCATATTCCTGCTTAATCAGGTCAGAAGCAGTCTCCCGATATTTCCGCTCCATGTTTTTGATCAAGCCCTCAAACGCAATCGGGTAAACCCCCTTGCCGCGCTGTCCTTCATAATGCACTTCCACTTTTCTGCCGTCAGTACCATGGCAGATAACATCCTTTGCCTTTTGTGGAAGCTGTTCGTAGGGTGTATCCATGCTGAATTTATATTCTTTGGCAAGCGCCTGAAGGATTGCATTCGTAAAGCTGCCCTCATCCCCACTGGACTGCCAGCCCATAGAACAGATTGCGCCTTCATGCAGGCTGAGACTCTTGTCCGGAATCATTAAATCTATATCAAATTCCATTTTGTAACCAAGTCCGAAGCATTCCGGACAGGCCCCAAAAGGATTATTAAAGGAAAAACTTCTCGGTTCGATTTCTCCAATGCTGATTCCGCAATCCGGACAGGCAAAATTCTGGCTGAAGTTAATAGAGTCACCGTCTATTACATCCAGTATCATTAGTCCTTCCGCTAAGGCGAAAACATTCTCAATAGAATCCGTCAAACGTCTCTCGATTCCCCCTTTAACTACCAGACGATCTACAATAATTTCTATATTGTGCTTGATATTTTTCTCCATGGGGATCTCTTCGGAGAGATCATACAAGTTACCATCCACACGCACACGCACATATCCGCTCTTCTTAGCGCGTTCAAACACCTTGGCATGCTCGCCCTTCCTGCCGCGCACCACCGGCGCAAGAAGCTGTATCTTAGTCCCTTCGGGCATGGTTAATATCTGATCAACAATCTGGTCTACCGTCTGCCGCTTTATCTCCCTACCACATTTCGGACAATGTGGTATACCAATCCTTGCATACAACAATCTGAAGTAATCATATATCTCTGTCACCGTACCTACCGTGGATCGGGGATTTCTATTTGTCGATTTCTGATCGATAGAGATCGCGGGAGACAGTCCTTCTATCCTTTCCACATTGGGCTTCTCCATCTGCCCCAGAAACTGCCTTGCATATGACGACAGCGACTCCATGTATCTTCTCTGTCCCTCGGCATAGATTGTATCAAAAGCAAGCGAGGACTTGCCCGAACCGGACAATCCTGTAAGAACCACAAATTCATTTCTCGGAATATCTACGTTTATATTTTTCAAATTATGTTCATTGGCTCCGCGGATCTTGATGTATTCCCGCGGACGCATCTTTATCGTGTCTGACATATGCTTCCTCCATCCTAATTTATCCCATGCTTATATCAATATTTCCGCCAGCCCTGACAGCAGACATCTATTCAAAAAATCACGCTATTTGTCAAAATCCCGCAATTTCCCCTTCAGATCAGTCATACGGTCACGCAGCTCCGCCGCAGCCTCGAAATTTAAATCGGCTGCCGCTTTCTTCATCTGCTTCTCCACTTCTTTGATCAGTTTCTCCAGTTCCTGTCTGCTCATAGATTCAGGATCTTTCTCAAACCGCATCTTTTCTTTCTCAATAGTCTTTGAAATACTGATAAGATCGCGGACTGCCTTCTGAATCGTCTGGGGAGTAATACCGTGTTCTTCGTTGTACCGCTGCTGTATCTCGCGCCTTCTGTTCGTCTCTGTAATCGCAGCCCGCATGGAGTCCGTCATATTATCCGCATACATAATAACATGTCCTTCCGCATTACGTGCGGCACGGCCAATCGTCTGAATCAGCGAAGTCTCCGACCGCAGGAATCCCTCTTTATCTGCATCCAGAATCGCCACCAGCGAAATCTCCGGTATATCCAATCCTTCTCTGAGCAGGTTTATACCCACAAGCACATCAAATACGTCCAAACGCATATCGCGGATGATCTCCGCCCTCTCCAGCGTGTCGATATCAGAGTGAAGATACTTAACACGGACATCCACTTCCTTCATATAGTCTGTCAGGTCTTCCGCCATACGTTTTGTAAGCGTTGTAACCAGCACCTTATGGTGCTTCGCCACTTCTTTATTTACCTCAGAAATCAGATCATCTATCTGTCCCTCCACCGGACGTACTTCCACTTCAGGGTCAAGTAATCCCGTAGGTCTGATGATCTGCTCTGTACGGAACAGTTCGTGTTCTGCCTCATAATCCGACGGTGTCGCGGACACAAAAAGCATCTGGTCTATATGCTGCTCAAACTCTCCAAAATTAAGCGGTCTGTTATCCAGCGCTGAAGGCAGACGGAAACCATAATCCACCAGCGTGTTTTTACGCGATCTGTCACCCGCAAACATGCCTCGTATCTGCGGTATCGTCATATGCGACTCATCTATAATAATAAGAAAATCATCAGTAAAATAATCTAATAAGGTAAACGGCGGCTCTCCTTCCGGCATTCCGTTCAAATGTCGTGAATAATTCTCTATGCCGGAACAAAAACCGGTCTCTCTCATCATTTCAATGTCAAAATTGGTTCTCTCTGAAATGCGCTGCGCCTCAAGCAGCTTGTCCTCTCCTTTAAAATACTTTACCCGCTCCTCTAATTCTTTCTCAATCTCCCGGCAGGCAATATTAATCTTTTCCTGCGGTACAACGTAATGGGATGCCGGATAGATCATCACATGCTCCAGCGTCGCATGAACCTGTCCCGTCAAAGGGTCTGTCTGCGCAATGCGGTCTATCTCATCTCCAAAAAATTCAATGCGGATCAGATAATCCCCGCCCTGTGCCGGATAGACTTCTACCACATCCCCGCGTACGCGGAAACAACAGCGTTCCAAATCCATGTCATTACGGTCATACTGCATCTCTATCAATCCCCGTATCACATCATCACGGTCGCGCTGCATACCCGGACGTAAGGACATACTCATGCCCGCATATTCTTCCGGGCTTCCCAAACCGTAGATACAGGATACGCTCGCCACCACTACCACATCCTTGCGTTCCGTCAAAGACGCAGTCGCGGAAAGCCTCAGTTTGTCTATCTCATCATTGATGGAAGAATCCTTGGCAATATAAGTATCTGTAGAAGGTACATAAGCCTCCGGCTGGTAATAATCATAATATGACACAAAATACTCTACCGCATTTTCAGGGAAAAATTCCTTGAACTCACCGTACAACTGCCCTGCCAATGTCTTGTTGTGAGCAATCACAAGAGTCGGTTTGTTAAGTGCCTGTATAATATTTGCCATCGTAAAAGTCTTACCGGAACCGGTAACGCCAAGTAGTGTCTGGAACTGATTCCCTTCTCTGAAACCTTTGACAAGGGCTTCTATCGCTTGCGGCTGATCACCGGTTGGCTGATAATCACTGTGTAGTTTAAAGTCCATACGCTCAAGATACCTCACAATTTAATATGTCATTTTCAGCTCGAATGATTATAATCAAACTCTTGCGGATATAGCTTCACCAAAGTATTTTAGATTATAGCATACCGGTCTGATTTTGTACAGTATTTTTAGAACATTTGTTCTTTTTCTGCCGCCTTTTGAGTTGCACATTTCTTATCGCTACAGCTATTGCAATAACCATCAACATGTATCACGACAAACATGCGGGAGATTAACTCCCGCATGCAATTCTGACAATAACAAATTTTACCGCTCTTACTGATATTTTTAGTTCTCTTCCGTTTCCATAACCGCAATTCCATAAGAAATCTGCAAAAGAACCGGATCCATCTGTGTCGGTGCAAGCTGGATCAGTTTGGAGTCATTTTCAATTACAGCCATTCCCATGCTCCAACCGGCCTGATGGATTCTGGAATCATAAGAAACCAGCATATCGACCTGCTCCCACGGTCCCTCGCCAAGATTATAGTTGACAAGGAATTTTCCGGGATCACGCAGTCCAAGCCATCCGTTGTCGCGCTTGCCGCTTAAGATGATCGTCCCGTTCGGACCACCGTTTTTCGTCCAGACACAGTACGGCATACTTCCTACATATTTCCCGTCTGCCGTTTCTGCCCTTGTTCCATACAGAGCAGGATCGCCGAAATCCAGACCATCCTCCGAAATTTTAAAATGAATACCTTCATCTGGATCGTTTACAATTTCATAACACATAAAATATTTTCCGTTCGGAAGCTTCGTAACAATTGCCATACCGGGACGCCTGTTTCCGTCCGGAATCGCTACCACGAGCTTGGAATCACTCCACGTTTTTCCACCGTCAGAAGATGAAGTGACAGCCAGACACTGATTCAGAATACGCTCCGTGTGCGGCTTTTCATCGGAATATACGACCGTAATATCTCCATATGCATTCAGATAGATAAAAGGCTCCCAGACAGGACCGAGACAGTCCCAATTATACTCTACCGGCACACCGCCATATGCAATGCTGGAGCGATATTCCCATGTTTTTCCATAATCACGGCTGACATACAACTGAAGTTCCGTTCCTACAAAATCCGGCGGGTTATCCTTCTCAAATGCCTGCACCGGAATCGAATTGCCGGCAAACAGAACAGTTCCTGCCGGAAGGTCTCCGCACTGCTTTGGCAGCTCAAATAGAACTGGTTGGAAACGCATCCCCCAATTATTTTTTGTATCCTCCACATCGCTGAGATGCTCCCATGTTTTGCCGCCGTCCGTGCTTCTGAAAATCGGAATCACAGCGGGTTCTCTGTCCGCGTAATACTCAAAAGCGGCAAGCAGTGTACCACTCTTCTCACCCGCACAGCGCAGTTCAACTACTCTTGGATAAAGCACTCCGCTTCCAGACTTAATTTCATTTTTTCTCGGTGCAAAAAGAACGCCTTTAAAATCCTTCATAAGTTTCAGTGCCATAGAAATCCTCCTACAAAAGTTCTATCTTCTTCTTATCATGCACGCTGATATCCAATCCAATCTGCACCTCTATCACCTGAAGTCTCGTATCCGCAAATATTGTATGCGGTACGCCTGCCGGCATCTGTATCACATCCCCGGCAGCCACCTGCCGTTCCACGCCGTCTACGACAGTCTTACCGCGTCCACTGATTACCGTCCAGACTTCATCGCGCTGGGCATGGCTGTGATAGTTCATCTTATGTCCGGGATTTAATGTAACTTTGATGGTCATGCTTTCTTCCTCAATATCAATCACCTGAAAGCTGCCCCATGATTTCTCCGCAAACATGATCTGCTGATCTATCTCATCCACATACGGCTTAATATAGCTTGATTGGGTTTTATCCGAAACAAGTATGCCTTCCGGACTGGCAGACACCACCATATCCTTAAGTCCCATACACAGAATAGGGACATTAAGTTCATTTACCACATGCACGTTATCGCAGTGTTCATTAAAGATCGCCTTGCCGATGCTGTCGCTCTCCATCGCTTCCGTCAGTGTATTCCATGTTCCCATATCTTTCCATACACCGCCAAAACGCATAACTTCTATATGCTCTTCATGCTCCACTACCGCATAGTCAAAACTGATCTTCGTCAAAGTATCATATTTGCCAAAAAGATCCTGATACCCCGTAAAATCTATTAACTCATGAGCCCGCTGTAATACATATCCTAACCGGAAAGCAAATACGCCTCCGTTCCAAAGTGCGCCCTTTTTAATGTATTCCTGAGCCTTTTCTTCCGTAGGCTTCTCTTTGAACACAGCCACCCTGCTGATATTATCTTTGTTTTCGGGAATGATATATCCATATTTGGCGCTTGGATAAGTAGGCTCTATTCCCATAAGCACTAGATTGGCTTCACTGGTTCCGGCTCGTTTACCCAATTCACGCAATGCCACAAAATAATCTTCTTCAACATAAGGATCCACAGGACAGACTACTACAGCTTCCTCTTCTGAAACACCCCTTACATCATGCAGATATGCTGCTGCCAATGCGATTGCCGGAAAAGTGTCTCTGCGGCATGGCTCCACACTGATTCCTACGTCTCCACCCAACTGGTTATGAATCGCCGATACCTGCGATTTAGACGTGGCAATCGTCACCTCTGCGCCATCATCAACTGACCGTATCTGTCGGTACACCCGCTGAACCATAGATTCATATCTATCATCCTCGGTCTTAAATATCTTAATAAACTGTTTCGATCGGCTGTCATTTGAAAGAGGCCATAACCGTTTGCCGGATCCGCCTGATAACAATACAATATTCATTCACAATTTTCCTTACTATTTAATCATTCTGTTAATTTCCTGTTTTGCACGTTCTAACTGGTTATCCACTCCGTTTTCATAGTACGTCTCACCATCAAACTCGCACTCAATATCCGGTTCAATACCAATCCCGTGGATATTATTTCCGTTCGGGGTATAGTAAGCACTGATCGTCAGCTTCAAAGCAGTACCGTCTGTAAGGGGCAGTATCCTCTGTACGATACCTTTGCCAAACGTCGTGGTCCCGATCAACGTACCTTTATCGTAATCTTTAATGGCTCCTGCAAGAATCTCCGATGCACTGGCAGAATTGCCGTTAATCAGTACTACCAGCGGAATATCCAGCTCATTCTTACCATCACAGGTATACTCGTCTCTTTCACCGTATTTATCCTCTGTATATACGATCATTCCCTTAGGCAGAATCGATCTGGCAATGTCCACTACGACCGGAAGGCTGCCGCCCGGATTACTGCGCAAATCCAAAATCAGTCCTTTTGCCTTAGAGCCCTTGACAACCGCCAGCGCTTCCTTAAACTGCTCCGTTGTCACGTCGTCAAATTCCGTGATCTGAATATATCCCACACCATTATCGTACATCTCGTAGTTGACCGTGGGGGATTCTATCTTACGCCTCTCAACATCAAACTCTAAATAGTCCGACTCACCTTCACGATAAATCGTAAGATGTACCTTCGTGCCCTCCTCGCCTTTTACTCTGGACACTACTTCTGACAGCTCCAGCCCCTGCACGGACTCTCCATCCACCATATAAATAATATCATTCTCCCGCAGTCCCGCTTCTTCCGCAGGGGTATTGGCAATAACGCCGTTGATCCTCGCAAATCCCGTCGTTATATCCAACTGCAGATAAGCGCCGATCCCGTAATAAATCCCTTCGGTCTCCTGAATCAGCTCCTGCCATTCTTCGGCAGTATAATAGACAGAATACGGATCTCCCAGCGAATCCACGAGCCCGGCATACATGCCCTCCATCATCGCATCGGTATCGATATCTTCATCATTATAATAATACTCGTCGATGACCTCCTCCAGCGCTTCTAATTTCTCGATTGAATCATCATTGATTATGCCGTCTCCGGAACTCCCGTCAGCAGTGGTTGTCTTAACCCGGCGCTCGTCTGACAAATGATATAGCCTTGTACCTACATAAGCACAGCCCCCTACCAGCGTCATAAGAATAACACCGACCAGCAGCCCCAGAAGAAAAATGCCGCCACCCTTGTTATTCTGCCCGCCCGGAGAGGGCGCATGATACTGCGGCGGGATCGGCGCCGGCTGTTGATAATAGGGACTATTCATGCCTTGATTCGCATTGCCCTGACCGTAATCATTGTTGTAGTAGTTATTATCTCCGTTTTGATTCAAAATGACTCACTCCATCCATTACTAACTTATATAGTTCCACGGACTGACATAGCTTCCGTTCAAACGCACACTAAAGTGAAGGTGAGGCCCCGTGGATCGCCCCGTACTGCCTACCGCCGCAATGTTCTGTCCTTTCACAACCGTCTGTCCCTTGGAAACATACAGTGCCGAACAATGCATATAGATTGTATACAATCCGCTTCCATGGTCTATCATAATATAATTACCCATGGAACCGCTGTATGTTGCTGCAACCACATCTCCGTCATAGGCCGCATAGATTGCCGTACCGCTGGGTGCTGCCAGATCTACGCCATTGTGAAACTGCTGTGTACCCAGTATCGGATGGATTCGGTTACCGTATTCATCTGATATTCTTTTATACCCCGGACACGGAAAAGCAAACATACCGCCATTATAGATTCTTGCCTGAGCATTCTCAGCCTCAAGCCGTGCCTTCTCCTCCGCAACTGCCTTCTCCAATGCTGCGATCTCTGCATTTTCCTGAGCAATCATATTCTCATATTCTTTAATCGCCGCCTCTTTATTGGAGATATCACCGGATACCGTGACGATCTGTGCTTCCTTCTGCTCAATGAGCGCACTGATATTGGCTTCCTCCGCTTCGACAGCTACCTTCGCCTCATCCAGTACCTCTTTCTCAGCCTCAAGCTCTTCTTTGCAAAGCTGCACCATCTCTTTCGTCTCTACATATTCGTCCAGCTTTTGCTTGTCATATTCAGACAGCGCCTCTATATAATCCGCTTTATTGATCATATCAGAAAAGCTCGTTGAAGATAAAAGAAGCTCCATATAAAATGAATCGCCCCTCTCATACATAAACTGAATGCGTTTTTTCATCGCCTCATACTGCTCTTCCTGCATTCTGATTGCCTCATTCAGCTCCTCAGCAGTCTCTTCGATCTGCTGTTCTTTCTCCGTAATCAATGTATTATATTGCGCTATCTTCTCCTGTATGCCGTTCAATTCATTATCCAGTTGTGTCACATATGTGGTCAGGTCATTTTTCGACTGTTCCAATTCCTTTTTCAAGGCTTCCACATCCGTGAGATTCGACTTCAGATTAGAGACTTCTTTCTTCGCCGCCTCAATCTCCGCCTCTTTTTCACGAATGCTGTCGCTTGTAACCGCCTGTGCCGGCTCTGAATACGTGAATATGATGGCTGCGCTGAGCAATAAACATACAGCTTTTTTCCAATGCTTCATAGACATCCCTTACTATACCCTCAAATGTTTTCTAACCGTAGCAATACTACCTAAGAAACCGATACCTACACCTATTCCTAACGAAACCGGAGTCAACACGGCAAATATCTCATCCACTGTCAGGAACTTTAACAGCGAAGCTAATGCGGAAAATCTCGTCGTCATATATTCCATCACCATGTTATATACTCCATAAATAATACCGAGCGGAATTGCGGCTCCGATCAATCCGATCATCATACCCTCTATTACAAACGGCGACCTTACAAAAAAGTCTGTCGCACCGATGTATTTCATAATGTTGATTTCCTCTTTGCGGACGGAAATACCGATCATGACTGTATTGCTGATCAGGAAGACTGATACCGCAAACAAAATTCCTATAATACCTACAGATACATAGGCAATCAGCGCATTCACGCCGGTCAGCGTCGTCGCTACTAATTCCGAACGGTTGACTTGCCTGACATCACTCAGCGATTCCAGATATGTTACCAGCGCAGACTGCATTGACACATCATTCAGATAAATATCATAGTGGGCGGAATTAGCCAGCGGATTCTCTGTAAATCCATCCGCATAATCACCCAGATATTCTGCCCTGAACTCTTCCCATGCCTCCTCGGCAGAAACAAAATTAATCTCAGACACTTCCGTACGCCTTAAGATCATCTCTCCGATCTCCTGCATCCTGATGTCCGTAGTTCCCTCTTCAAAAAGAACCGAAACAGCGACTCCTTCCTGCGCAGTTTTCACAATATATTGAAAATTGGTAACGATTGCATAGAACAATCCAAACAGAAACAAACAGGAACTAATTGTCGCAATCGACGCAAGCGTAAACCATTTATTTCTGAAAAGGTTGCGGACACCCTGTCTGAGTGTATAGAAAAAGCTGCTAATCCTCATCGATATATCCTCCCTTTTCCTCGTCGCTTACGATAACACCCTTCTTCAAAGTAACAACGCGCTTCTGCATCGCATTGACGATCTCCCTGTTATGCGTTACAACAATGACTGTGGTGCCATTCTCATTGATTTGTTCTAACAGTTTCATGATCTCCCATGAATTCTTGGGATCAAGATTTCCTGTAGGCTCATCCGCCAGCAGAACGGTGGGTTTATTGACCAATGCTCTCGCAAGTGCCACTCTCTGCTGTTCGCCGCCGGACAGCTGTTTCGGTTTAGCTTTATACTTGCCTGCAAGTCCGACAATTGCCAGAATGCTCGGTACATTCTTCTTAATCTCTTTATTGGATTTCTGGATGATCCTCTGTGCAAAAGCAACATTTTCATACACGTTGCGATCTTTCAAAAGTCTGAAATCCTGAAAAACAACGCCCAGATTTCTTCTGAACTTCGGAATCTTACGATGTCGGATCTTCGACAGGTCATATCCCATCACATTAATGTATCCGCTCGTGACCGTCAATTCCCTGAGAAGCAGTTTGATCAAGGTAGATTTACCCGATCCGCTGTCTCCTACGATAAAGACAAATTCTCCTCTGTTGATATGAAGATTCACATCTTTAAGCGCCGGAGCGCCGGTAGAATATGCTTTACAAACATTCGTCAGATTGATGATCTCATTTTCTGCCGTTGTACTCTTCTTCCTTTTTTTTGCTGCCACGTTCTTCACTCCTATATATTCTTTTAGTATTCAAAGCTCTCCATGTATTTCATATATTTTACGACCATGAGCGCAATCTTAAAGGTAATCGCGTCCTCAAATACACGAAGGTCAAGCCCTGTACTTTTCTGAAGCTTATCCAGACGATATACTAACGTATTTCTATGAATAAACAGTTGTCTGGATGTTTCCGATACATTCAGGGAGTTCTCAAAAAACTTGTTGATCGTAGTCAGCGTCTCCTCGTCGAAGTCATCAGGACTCTTGCCGTCAAAAATCTCTTTGATAAACATCTTACACAAAGGAATCGGAAGCTGATAGATCAGACGCCCGATACCCAGTTCACTGTACGCAATAACGTCCCTCTCTCCAAAAAAGATCTTGCCGACATCCAGCGCCATCTTAGCTTCTTTGTAAGAACGGCTTACGTCCTTAATCTCATTGACGACTGTTCCGTAAGCAATCCTGACATCTTTGAGATTTTCTTTCTCCAAAAATGCGGCAATGTTGTCAGCCGCTTTGTCGATTTCCTTTGCGCTGTCCGACTCTGACAGATCCTTCACTACGATCACATTATTTTCGTCTACGGCAGTGATAAAGTCCTTGCTGTTGCTGCCGAAATAAGTACGCATCATTTCAAGTATATTGCTGTCCTTGGCATTATCCGTCTCGATGATTAGCGCCACGCGCTTTACATCCGTCTGAATATGTAATTTCTTAGCACGGCTGTATATATCCACCAAAAGCAGGTTATCTAAAAGCAGATTCTTGATAAAATTGTCTTTATCAAACCGTTCTTTATATGCCACCAGCAGATTCTGAATCTGAAAAGCAACCATCTTTCCCACCATATAAACGTCTTCACCGATTCCTCCGGCGATCAGAATATACTCTAACTGCTGCTCATCAAATATTTTAAAGTATTGATATCCCTGTATCTCCTGTGAATCGGCTGGTGACTTTGCGAACTCCGCTGCCGGTTTACCACACTTCTCCATCTCATCTGCTGTCATTGCCACTGCTTTGCCATCAATATCCACAACGCATAATTCTACCCGCGCAATCGACTTTAATCCTTCAATCGTATTTTGCAAAATCTGATTTGAAATCATAGCCCCACCCCTTGTCATTCTTTTAGCAATTTATACAAATCAACAAACCGCCAAATTCATCAAAATACAACACTTAATATTCATTTTAATCTATATCCACAAAAAAATCTACCTCCAATCATGATTTTTTTGTGTATTTTTTAATGTAAACATGTCATTTTACCATTTTTACGTTTTAGACATTTTACACAAATCAGAATCGGCATGTTTTTTTACATATTTTGTGGCTAAAAAAACTCGCTATCTGAGGCAGAATATGGTATACTAATTTCAAGTTCAAATTATTTTAAGAGGAGGATTCTTATGAATATTGCAGAATTATCCATGGCAATGTCCATGACGAATACGCAGAGTGCTTACGGCGTAGCAATGTTAAGCAAATCTCTCGATCAGGTTTCCTCCACAGGTGACCAGATCGCGGGAATGATGGACGCCGCCGCTATGGAGTTGTCCGTAAATCCGCATATCGGTGGCAACATCGATATCACAGTCTAAACCACAAATAAAAATCTCAATCTTGTCAACAGGATTGAGATTTTTATTTTCCGCCTTTTCTATATCTTTGCGCGTATAGCGCGCTCCGTAATCTGAATCTTACCTTCCTTGAGCAAATGTCCTACCGCACGCTTAAATTCATTTTTACTCATCTGCGTCTCTCTTCTGATCACTTCCGGCGACGCTTTATCCGTAAAAGGAAGCGCTCCGTCGAAACTTTGTATAATCTCCATCACTTTCTGCGCGTCAGTCTCAATCTGCAGATAGGCTTTCTCCCGGATGCTCAGATTTAGTTTCCCATCTTCTTTGACACCTGTAACACGTGCCTGTATTACATCCCCGATCTGTACTGTCCCGTATAGCTCTTTCTTAGGAATCAGTCCTGAATACTTGTCATCCACCGCCACGAAAGCACCGAAATTATCGCTGATCTCATAGACCGTTCCGCTGACTCTGTCCTCTTTCGTATAAGGGCTTTGCGTAGAAAGATAAGGATACACATTCATAGTTGCACACAGTCTGTCACTCTTATCGATATAGAGCGCTGCAAGGCACTCCTCTCCTTCCGACACTCTTCTCGTCTGTTCCTTATATGGCAGAAGCAGATCCTTCTCCAGCCCCCAGTCCAAAAAAGCGCCCACTTTAGCCACTTGCGCTACTCGCACTCTCGCCACGCTGTGCAAAGTCAGTTTCGGCGTATATACCGTTGCAATCAGACGGTCTTTAGAATCGCGATAGACAAACACTTCAATCTCATCACCCGTCTGCGCCTGCTCCGGCACCTGCTTCTTCGGGAGCAGGACTCTCTCTTCTCTATCGATACCATCACCCAGATAGACCCCAAATTCTACCTTCTTTATAATTTGTAAAGTCTGAATCATTCCCAGTCTGATCATAGACTACCTCCGGTCATTTCAACGATACTGTATGGCTTTCCGTCTTTATTATTCAACGACACTGTATACATACTGTGGTCTGCGTTCACCGCCACCGTCGGACAGACTATATCATTTAGCACCGCCTGACTCTTATACTCGACGCGAAGCTGCCTGATGCAGAAATCTTTCGGAATGCAGTCCATCGCCATGCGCACATACTGCCCGTTATTTACATGATTGTTCGTGTCCAGATGATGCTGTTTTACCGTAAACTCCTCGATAGCCTCTCCATCCGCCGGCACAGCGATCTTGCGCGGCGCATATTCCATCGGATATTTTTCTTCCAGCACATACCCCTCAAGCATTCTCTCGCTGGGTTTTGCCGGAACCATCTTCTGTATATCCATCAGGCTCCATATCGAATTGGCATAGGCAAGTACCTCGCCTTCTTTCGTCTTCATCTCAAAATTACGACATCCTATAAAACCTCTGAACTCATAGGGCGACGTACCAATCACAATCTCTTCGCACAGACGAGGATATCTGTTGACACAAATCTGCCATGCAGACAGCAGCCATACCTGATGCAGTTCATTAAGATATTCCACGCCTAATCCAATGTCTTCCGAGTGAAATGTAGAACAATCCTGAAAATAGTCCAAGAGCGATTCAATCGTCAGTTTTCCGTCCACTCCTACTTCACTATACCTTACCCTGCTGTCAAATGTATACATACCATCACCCTTTCAAAAAAGACTCAGTTGATTTCTCAACTGAGTCTCAATAGCTGGGCTACAAGGATTCGAACCTTGAAATGACGGAGTCAGAGTCCGTTGCCTTACCGTTTGGCGATAGCCCATCAACAATTAGCAATTATAAATGATATTATATCATTTTGCAAGCCTTTTTATTAAATTTTTTTAATTTTAGGGCAGACAAAATACCACTCTGTCCGCCCCAAATTCAAAAAGCAAATATTTATAGGCTAAATTTCAAACATCAGCTCGCCATATGTAGGAATTGGCCACACATCTTTATCCACGATCATTTCCAGTCTGTCCGCCGGTGCACGAAGCTCTTCCATAACGGCTTTGACTGTATCTTTATAGAAAAACGCCTGCTCCTTCACATCTTCCATTGCAGATGCCTCCTTCTCGACTTTCTCAAGTTTCTGCAATGCTGTCTGCATAGCTGCCAGATTCCCACTCACTTCCTTCAAAAGTTCTGTCTGAACCGAGGCGTCTGCGCCTGCTGCCTTTACCGCATTCACGGTATCTGCAAGAGACTTTGAATACTTAATAACCGCAGGTATGATCTGTTTACCTGCCATATCGATCATGGCAAGCGCCTCGATATTGATCGTCTTCGCATAAGTCTCGTAAATGATCTCCTCACGGGATTCCAGTTCAACTTTCGTAAAGATACCGAATTTCTCAAACAGTCTTACAGCCTTATCTGTAGTCAGCGTGTTCGCCGCCTCTATCATAGACTTGATATTCGGCAGCCCTCTTCTCTCAGCTTCCTTCACCCACTCTTCCGCATAACCGTTACCGTTAAAGACAATTCTGCGATGTGTAGTCATATACTCTTTAATAAGATCATGAATAGCAAGTTCAAGATTATCCGCTTTCTCTAATCTGTCTGCCGCCTCGCAGAATGCCTCTGCCACGATAGCATTCAATGTTGTGTTCGGGCTTGCGATAGAATCTGCTGAGCCTACCATACGGAACTCAAATTTATTACCCGTAAACGCAAACGGTGAAGTTCTGTTTCTGTCTGTAGCGTCTTTCTGAAAATCAGGAAGAGTCTTGACACCCGTGAGGAGTTTTCCGCCCTCCTTTACGCTGGTAGCTTCTCCCGTCTCGATCAACTGGTTTACCACATCCTCAAGCTGCTCGCCGAGGAAAATAGAGATAATTGCCGGAGGCGCCTCATTCGCACCAAGTCTGTGGTCGTTACCCACATCGGATGCCGATTGTCTAAGCAGGTCCGCATGAGTATCCACTGCTTTCATAATGCAGGCAAGTACCAGAAGGAATTGTATGTTCCTATTCGGCGTATCGCCCGGATCGAGCAGGTTCACACCATTATCCGTAGTGATGGACCAGTTATCATGTTTACCGGAACCATTAACACCCGCATAGGGTTTCTCATGCAACAAGCATCTCATACCATGACGGATTGCCACTCTCTTCATAGTCTCCATTACTAACTGATTATGGTCTACCGCAATATTAGCCGTCTCATAGATAGGCGCCAGTTCATGCTGTGCAGGAGCCACTTCGTTATGCTGTGTCTTAGCGGTAACACCCAATTTCCACAGCTCCTCATTCAAGTCTTTCATATATGCGCCAACGCGCTCCCTGATAACGCCGAAATAATGATCTTCCATCTCCTGACCTTTGGGGGCTGGTGCGCCAAACAATGTACGTCCCGCGAACATCAAGTCAGTTCTCTGCATATACAGATCTTTATCTACCAAGAAATATTCCTGTTCCGGTCCTACAGATGCCGTCACCTTGGTGGCCTCCGTATTGCCAAACAGACGCACGATACGCAATGCCTGTTCACTGAGCGCTTCCATGGAACGCAAAAGCGGTGTTTTCTTATCCAGTGCCTCACCTGTGTAAGAACAGAATGCCGTAGGAATACACAAAATCTTGCCGCATCCGGATTCTTTCAGAAATGCCGGAGACGTGATATCCCATGCCGTATATCCTCTCGCCTCGAAAGTTGCACGAAGTCCGCCTGAAGGGAAAGAAGATGCATCCGGCTCACCCTTAATCAGCTCTTTGCCGGAGAACTCTGTCAGCATCTGACCGGCTTCGTCAGGGTGTGTCACAAAGGCATCATGTTTCTCAGCCGTAATGCCTGTCAGCGGCTGGAACCAGTGTGTATAGTGCGTTGCACCATTCTCCACAGCCCAGTCTTTCATGGCCTTAGCGACAACATTCGCAACATCCATGGACAGTTCGCCGCCCTCGTTCATGACCTTTACTACTTCTTTGTAAGCGCCTTTCGTGAGTCGTTCTCTCATCTTACTGAGAGTAAATAAATTTTTCGCAAAAATTTCTTCCACATTAAATCCTTCGCTCATTTTTTCATCTCCTCCATTCATGCGTGTGCATAAAAAAATGTTCCAAAAATAAACCTTTTGGAACATCCTCGTTCAAGATACCTCTATGTAGGTCGCTGACCCTTTCTATAAGATACATTACTTTTTCCAAAAATGCAATAGGGAATTTAAAAAAACTATTTATTCTCTACCCGCAGAATATCATATATTTCGGGCACCACCGACAAACACACGTCTATAACCTGTTTAGAATGAGGACAGGATTCCACAGGCTCACCCTGCTCATTATACATAGCAATCACCTTTACGGGTACGTTAGTTCCATCGGGTCTCATGATTTCAATGGAATCACCAACGCAGAATTTATTGCGCTGTTCAATCCGGGCACAGACCTGTCCCGCTGTCTTTACGATTCCCCCTGTAATACCAAGATAAATATACTCATTCACATAGGTATTGTTGTCATATATCTGGGTATTTTCGTCGGGTTTGCCAAAATAAAATCCTGTCGTAAACTGGCGGTAGGTACACTTGGCAATTTCTGACAGATACCAGTCCATGTTTGCACGGTATTTCTCCTCAGACTCAAAATAATCATCGATAGCCTTACGATAAGTGCGCGCCACCGTCGCCACATAGAGCGCAGTCTTCATTCTTCCCTCTATCTTGAAGCTGTCTATTCCTGCGCTGACCATCTCCGGAATATGTTCTATCATGCACAGATCTTTCGAGTTAAAGATATAGGTTCCTCTCTCATTCTCATAGACCGGAAGATACTCTCCCGGACGTGTCTCCTCAACTACCGCATATTTCCACCGGCAGGGATGGGTACATGCTCCGTGATTGGCATCTCTGCCCGTAAAATAACTGCTCAACAGACACCTCCCGGAATAGGAGATGCACATCGCGCCATGAATGAAACTTTCAATTTCCAGCTCATCGGGAATATGCTCCCTGATTTCCTTAATCTCCCGCAAAGACAACTCTCTTGCGGAAACGACACGCTTTGCGCCCTGTTCATACCAGAAACGATAAGTCAAATAATTAGTATTGTTCGCCTGCGTGGATATATGAATGTCAATCTCCGGACAGATCTCTTTCGCAAGGGTAAACATTCCCGGATCGGCAATAATCAGCGCATCGGGTTTCAGCGCTTTCAGCTCATGAAAATATGCTCTTGCGCCTTCCAAGTCATAATTGTGCGCCAGAATATTAGCCGTCACATGCACTTTCACACCATGTTCATGGGCAAAAGCAATTCCCTCCGCCATCTCTTCCGGCGTAAAATTCTTCGCCTTAGCGCGCAGACCAAACGCCTCGCCGCCAATATAAACCGCATCCGCTCCAAATATAACTGCCGTTTTTAGCACTTCCAGACTACTCGCCGGAATCAATAACTCTGGTTTTCTCATACTATATACCCTTTCCAATATCCGGGAAGAATCGGAACGATTCTTTTGGACATAACTTAGTTACACTTAGATTATGTTTTTTATAATCTTAGTGTAACTTTATGTCCTACGGACACTAATCGTCACCCCGTCTCCCACCGGCAGAATCACCGTCTCCAAATTCTGATGATGTTTCAATTCATACAAGTACTCTCTCATACGACTATGTATCGTACGGTTTCTTCTGGTCACTGCAAACCGCGACTCTACAATGTCTCCATCCTGAAGCACATTGTCCGACAGCAGAATCCCGCCTTCCGACAGTAGACGTAGAACATCTGGCAGAAAATGAATGTACTGCCCTTTAGCCGCATCCATAAAGATCATATCATAAGTACCGTCCAGACCTTTTAAAATATCTGCGGCATCACCCTCCAACAGCGTAATCTTGTCCTCCCTGCCTGCCCGCCTGAAATTCTCTCTTGCCACCAGTATTCTCTTCTCATATTTCTCAATCGTCGTAATGTGGCAGTCTTCGGGTGCATACTCGCTCATTAATAGCGCAGAAAAACCAACGGCACACCCCACCTCAAGAATAGAGGCTGGTTTCCGCATCGCAAGTAACAGCTTGATCAAGCTCTGCACCTGCGTACGGATAATGGGCACATTGGTTCTTTTTGCTTCACTCTCTATTTCATTCAGGAAAGGAGTATTGC
Source organism: uncultured Lachnospiraceae bacterium (assembly GCA_947179245.1). Lineage (GTDB taxonomy): Bacteria > Bacillota > Clostridia > Lachnospirales > Lachnospiraceae > UBA3282. Next base: position 32,922 of record CAMXBD010000015.1, read on the forward strand.
CGGTATCGAGAGAATCAATAAACGCATTCATCCGCTCATCCGCTATCATCACAGTACCATCCTTTCCCATCTACTCCTCTGTCTCTTCATCCGTCTCCGGTTCCACCGCAATCAACGCCAGCATATCTTGTGCTGTCATGGAAGTACTCAGATCATACACACCCGGCTGAATCTTGCCATGATGCTCTGACAACAATTCCTGAATCATAAACAGTCTCCCGTCACGAATCAGACCCTTTTCCTGAAGCATCTCCCCCACGTCAAGTGCTGATTGGTCACCCTCTATATAGACGCTTATTATTCTTCCTTCTCCGGTTGAGACAGGTTCTTCAGTGAATACACGGTAGCCGTAATCATATGCCGCCGCCGCCCCTCTGAAAATATACATGACAATAACGGCAAACACCGCCACCTTGACAATAATCTGCACGGTGGATCCTAATATATCTTTTATATTCATATTTATCCTCATTCCGACTGTTACTCAAAGTCAATCTCTGATGTAAGAAGCACATTGATATCCTGCATCATTCTGCAGAATGCAAGCTCCGCCTGAAGGAAATCTTCCACCAGTGGATTCTCGCGAAACTTTGCGTATTCGCGCTCAAATGCTTCCATCCGGTCAAACAGATCCTCACTGTCCGACTCATTCTGTATGTCAAAATTTTTCTGTCTGTACTCGTTAACTTTGTCGTACAGCTCTGGCTGTGTCTTGATTTTTTCTCTCTGAAGCAGATACTCCTTGTAGGTATCGGTCTCGCGGATAGTAGCCGCAAACTTTTTGGTTACTTCCATTATTTCGCTGTCTGACATGTCGCCTTTCCTCCTTAAGTATACGATATAAACATTCTCTTATCACAGAATTTCTATACTTCCATGATAATCGGCAGGATCATCGGACGTCTCTTTGTCTTTCTCCATACATAATCGCTGAGTACATCCTTAATAGTGGACTTTAATCTGCCCCAGTCAGTCTTACCTCTTCCAAGACATCCCTGTACTGCATCGTTCACCAGAAGTCTGGCTTCATCCAGAAGCTCATCCGACTCTTTCACATAGACAAATCCCCTCGACACAATATCCGGACCAGATACCAGTTGATCACTATAAGAGTCTAATGCCAGCACTACGATCAATATACCGTCTTCCGCCAGATGCTGCCTGTCACGCAATACGACATTGCCCACATCTCCGACACCCAGACCGTCTACGAGAATCGCACCCACAGGAACCTTACCCGTTACCTCCGCATTTTCTTCATCCATCTCCAATACATCTCCGGACTGTATCATAAAGATACGGTCTTTTGAAATGCCAAGTTCCTCTGCAATCTTTGCCTGAGCTTTCCTGTGCTTATACTCTCCGTGAATAGGTATCGCATATTTCGGTTTTACAAGACTGTATATGAGTTTGATCTCTTCCTGACAAGCATGTCCAGATACATGCACGTCTTGGAATATCACATCGGCTCCCTTCATCTGCAATTCATTGATGACATTGGTAACCGCCTTCTCATTACCCGGTATCGGATGTGATGAGAAAATAACAGTATCTCCGGGCAGAATAGATATCTTCTTGTGGTTATCACCCGCCATGCGACTTAATGCCGCCATGCTTTCTCCCTGACTGCCAGTAGTGATAATAACCGTTTTATCATTGGGATAGTTCTTCAATTGCTCTATATCAATCAACGTATTCTCCGGAATGTGCAGACACTCCAGTGCAGATGCTGTCTCAATGATGTTGACCATGCTCCTGCCTTCCACTACTACTTTTCTGCCAAACTTATATGCCGAGTTAATAATCTGCTGTACACGATCCACGTTTGACGCAAAGGTCGCAATGATAATCCTTGTATCTTTATGTTCTGCAAAAAGGCTGTCAAAAGTCCTTCCCACCGTCTTCTCTGAAGGTGTAAATCCGAGTCTCTCCGCATTGGTAGAATCACACATCAGTGCGAGAACACCCCTCCTGCCAAGCTCTGCAAATCTCTGCAGGTCAATAGCATCACCGAATACCGGTGTATAATCAACTTTAAAATCTCCCGTGTGTATAATGACGCCTGCCGGTGAATAGATGGCAAGAGCAGCGGCATCTACAATACTGTGGTTCGTCTTGATAAATTCGATTCTGAATTTACCCATATTAATAGATTGACCAAACTTTACTACTTTGCGTTTTGTCGTACCGAGCAGATCATGCTCGCCTAATTTATTCTCGATGATTCCCATCGTCAGCCGCGTAGCATAAACCGGAATATTCAATTCCTTCAAAACATACGGCAATGCACCGATATGATCTTCATGACCATGGGTGATAACAAATCCTCTCACTTTATTTGCATTTTCTTTCAAATATGTGATATCCGGAATCACCAGATCTATTCCCAGCATCTCATCCTCCGGAAAGGACAAACCGCAATCCACCACGATAATGCTGTCTCCATACTCAAAGGCAGTAATATTAAGCCCAATCTGCTCTAAACCGCCTAATGGGATCACTTTCAGCCTCTGGGCTGACTTTCCCTGTTCAATTTTTCTCAAATAATTTTCCTCCCATAACCAATCTTCATTATAATAGTTTAACGTCGTCTAACATATTTTCAAATACAGCTGCCACTGCATTTAGTTCCTCATCATCCGTCACGATCTCGTATACCGCTTCCGTCTCCTCTGGGGAAGAAGTGTCCCGCAGAATAAGCGCTTCTCCATCTTCCTCCTCGGAATCAGTCACCAGAATATAATCGATTCCGCCCAGTCTGGTCTGCTCTAAAACATAGAACCGGACGGGTTCTTCTCCCTCCGGCGTAAAAATAATCTTCTCCACTTACTCTTTCTCCTTATCCGCGGTATCATGTAAATGTTTCGAACGGCAATCCAGATATCCCTGCAAAATGAAAACCGCCGCAATCTTATCCACATATTCCTTGCGATGTTCTCTGCGTATACCGGCTTCCATCATCACTTTATCCGCCGCCACTGTCGTGAGCCTCTCATCCCACATAGTCACCGGCAGCCCTGTTCTTCTCTCCAGCTTGTCCTGAAACTCCAAAGACAATTCCGCCCTGTCACCTATCGTATCGTTCATATTTTTCGGCAAACCGAGTACGATCTCTGACACTTCATATTCCACGATCAACTCCTCGATACGTGCCAATGTCTGCCGTAATTTATTTTCATCTTTTCTTCTGATGATCTCAATTCCCTGTGCTGTAATAAGAAGCGGATCACTGATCGCCACGCCAACCGTCTTAGAACCGAAATCCAAGCCCATAATTCTCATATTGTTTTCCGCCACTATTTATTCAGAGAGTTCTTAATGTATTCCACCAGCATCTCTTCCACCAGTTCATCACGCTCTACCTTCATGATCAGACTGCGTGCGCTCTTGTGGCTGGTAATGTAAGTCGGATCGCCGGACATAATATAGCCCACGATCTGGTTTACCGGATTATACCCTTTCTCTGTCAGTGCTTCATATACTGTGGAAAGCACAAGCTTAACTCCCGTCTCAGCTTCCGTTTCAACCGTAAAAAATTGTGTGTTTTCTAAATCCTGCCGCATTGTTTCACACCCTTATCCATTGTCTATTGTTGATATTACCCCTATTATTACCATAATACTCTATCATCACACAAAATTCAATCATTTTAAAAGCATGATATCTTCATCCAAAAATCCGGCGACCGTTCCTTTGACGATTTGATTGGCCAGATTTTCTGTTCCATCATCCTTTCTGGCGGTCTTCACATACTGCGGAGTGTGACCGATCCAGTAATATTCTCCGTCCTTTTCCTTCTTTTCCTCGAAAAGCACCTCCGCCTCACTTCCGATATGCCTCTCCCTGTATGCATGGGACATCTGTTTCTCCACTTCTATCAATAGCGCGCTGCGTCTTCCTTTCTCCGCCTCCGTAAGCTGATCCTTCATCGCCGCCGCCACAGTTCCCTGTCTTCTGGAATATTTAAAAATATGCATCTCGTAAAAATTAACTTTGCGGACAAATTCTTCTGTAGCACGAAACTCTTCCTCGGTCTCTCCGGGGAACCCGACAATAACATCTGTCGTGATTGCCGGATCACTGTAATATTTCCGAAGTATCTCTGTTGTCCGAAAGTATTCCCCGGTACTGTAATGTCTATTCATTCTTTTTAGAACTGAATCGCATCCACTCTGCAATGACAGATGAAAATGCGGGCATATCTTAGGCATATCACTTATCTGCCCTGCAAACTCTTCAGTCACGATACGCGGTTCCAAAGATCCCAGCCGGATACGTTCAAGTCCATCTATACTATGTAATCTGGTAAGGAGCTGCAAAAGCTCCGGCGATCCTCTGTCAATTCCGTAAGAACTGATATGAATCCCTGTCAAAACAATTTCCTTATATCCCGCCTGCACGATTCCCCGCACTTCATTTAAAACTTCTTCCCCACCCCGGCTTCTTACCCTGCCTCTGGCATACGGAATAATGCAGTACGAACAGAACTGATTACAGCCGTCCTGAATTTTAATGTAGGCTCTGGTATGTTCTGCGGTTTTGGTCAGAGTCATCTCTTCATACTCATCCGTACGATTAATATCGATAATATCAGTTACAACTTTTCCTTTACGTTGTACCCGTCCTTCTTCGGGTCTTTCATCCCCATTTACTATTTCTCCATTCTCCCGCTTCTTAAGATAATCCTCCAATATAAGAATCAGATCCTTCTTGCGGTTGTTACCGATTGCAAGATCAATCGCATCGTCTTTTCTGACAGCGTCCCCACCCGTCTGTACATAACAGCCAACAGCTACGACTACCGCATCAGGATTAGTTTTCTTGGCGCGGTGAATCATCTGCCTGCTCTTTCTATCTGCAATATTCGTGACGGTGCAGGTATTAATAATGTAAATATCAGCTGCTTCATCAAAAGGTACAATTTTGTATCCTTTTTCTTGTAACATTTGTTGCATAACGTCAATCTCATATCCATTGACCTTACAGCCCAGATTATGTAGTGCTATACTTTTCATAGTAATCTCCGCATTTTTTGTATTGTTTTATCATTGACTTTTACTGCCTCAGCCTTTAGTATAATAGCTGAAAGTATGAGAAAACCAAAGGAGGTAATTTTCAAATGAAAACAGTACAGATTTCTTTAAATTCGATTGATAAGGTTAAATCTTTTGTAAATGA
>CAMXBD010000016.1 GCA_947179245.1 uncultured Lachnospiraceae bacterium
ACTGTATATAATTTATTATATGAACATTTAAACACTTATTTAATTATTTGTCAATATATTTTTTCCCTTACATCCCACTACGACCATCTAACTTCCTTCTTGCCACATTCCTCTCCCGCACCATGGATTACCTGTTCACAGATAATCAATACACAGCCCGGCAAGAAGCTTATATCTTAAGGATCCCCTCAAAAAGCGCGGCGACGAAGATATAAGCTTCTTACCGGGCGTCCGTTTTAAATAATCCGTAACTTGTAATCCATCACTCCGGAATCCTCAACACCTGCCCAACCCGTAATAAATCAGATGTCAATCCATTCAGATTCTTAATTGCATCCACTGTCGTTCCAAATCGATTTGCAAGAAGCCACAGCGTATCCCCAGAACGAACTGTATATTGAAAATATGAATCCGTCTGCGAAACCGGTATCCGCAGCACCTGTCCGATGCTCAAGTTATCACTCGTGAGCCCATTCGCCTGCTTGATGGCATTCACTGTTGTGCCATATCGGTTTGCAAGCTGCCACAATGTATCTCCGGAACGGACTGTATGCATAATCACATTTCCCTGTCCGGGCGAAGGAGCCGGCGCAGAACCCGCTGGCGGCACATTCTGTTCGATTCCCAGATAAGTTCTGTATAACGAGTTCCATGTGGCAGGTCCTACGACTCCGTCAGCCGCAAGCCCCATTCTCTGCTGAAAAGCGATAACCGCCTGTCTGGTGCCGTTCCCAAAAATGCCGTCCTGATCTGGACTGGGAATACCCGAATAATATTCAGATATAACATCTAACAGATATTGTAACGTGATTACATCCTGTCCTCTGGAACCCTGCCTCAGAACAGAAGAGGGCGGAACTGTCCCGATTCCAAGCGTATTCCCTTCACTATTTAGCTCCGCTAGTCTGGTCACGGCAGTGTACAGACTGGAAATCTTATACCATGTAGACTTTCCTACAACACCATCTGTCGCCAGATTGAAAATACTCTGGAATTTTGTCACCGCTGCTCTCGTGCTGTCTCCAAACACTCCTGTCTCGTCTGTAATTGTTGGAATCGCCGGATAGTTTCTTCTGATTCTGTTTAAATACGTCTGTATTGTCTGCACATCCAGTCCTGTGCTGCCTACTCTGAGCGGTGTCCCCGGATATGAAGTAACTACATTGGATATTGCATTTGTCTCCGCAATCTCTATGTCATCGGGATAATAGTATCGCAATATTCTGATGGGAGTGTAGCCTTGATTAGCAAGAGTGACTGTCCCCCACTGGGATAAACCCGCGCAGGATGCCGTAGTTCCGTTACAAAAGGAAGTGAAATAGGGAGCATTCTGTCCCTGCCTGCGAACATACTCATTAAAGATCTGGTCAACAATCCTGTTGATTGATTCATAAATCGGTCTTCCATAGACAAAATACTGATCATATGCAGTACTGTTCGTAATATCAAAATTATATCCTTTTGCCCTATACCACTCCGTATATACTCTGTTTAGCGCAAAGGTAATAATAGCATAGATGTTTGCCCTTAGCGCGGCTTCCGGCCACGTTGGATAAATTTCACTGCTGGCAACATTTTTCACATAATCCGGAAAAGAGACCTGAACATTTGATGCGGCGGAATCCGGTGTGCCGAGATGAACTGTGATCGGATTTGGAATCACCACCTGCCGCAGTACATACGGCACACCCATATTTCCTCTCTGTCCCTCCTGATTGCGCTCTCCGGTCATAGCCACCGCTGGAGAGCCCACTGAGATTTCTATCTGTTCACTGCTTCGCTGTCTCTCCTGCATCGGGACAAGCGAAAGCGGAAGAACTGCCAGCTCCCCGTCAAAGATAGGAATATCTGAGACATACAGAGCATTAAATCCTTCCGCCTGTGCAAGTACATTATAAGTTACATACGGTGTTCCCGTAAAATTTTCATTCTGTGAATAACTCTTGTCCACGGTCTCCAACGACACACTTCTCGTCTCACCGTTTTCATCTGTCGTCAGCTCATAGACACGGTTCTGTTCATCATCCAAAACACTGACCTGAACCCCGCTCAAAGGTACAGCATCGTGTGCTGTCCGCGCCTGCATCATCAGATATCCGATTGCCATAATTCATTCTCCTCCATAGCCATAGTCTTGTAACAGACTGATATGCTATAAAGTATGCTGCACCGCACCCATCCGTGATATCATTACATTATAATCTATCTCACCCCGGAAGAATGCCCCGGCATTCTTCCAGAGATGACTTAGTTGTTCTTAGGCGGCGTACTTTGCCGCCTTAGTGCAACTTCATCTCTTTTTACTGGACGACTCCGGTTCCGCCTCTCGTCCACACAATATTCTGGCTGATCATCTGGTCGATATCCATGCCTATGATTTCGGACGCTCTCGCTTTTGCCTCCGCTTCGTTGGCTGTGCCGAGATTCTTATATATGTTGTAGGCTGGTTTCCTGTTACCATTCAAATCATATAAGCCGAGTGCCAGATGGCTCTCCATCTCATGCGCATCATCGGTCTGTCTGAATAACATAAATGCATCCACATCGGGCAGCGAAGCCGCTTTCAGATAACCATAAGCAATCGATGCCTCCTGTTTATCATCGCCGAAGCTGGACGTATATCCGATCTCCGCAAGCGAAATGCTTCTGACCTGACCGCTGGGGCTTAAAAACTGCGGCTGATGCATGTAATTAATCAGTATATCAATATTCTGCATCGTGATATAAGGCGTTGAAATGCCGCTCTGAACCCAAACCGCCGGACCGTTCCATGCATAGGGATCATACAGCGGAGAGTTATACGGATGGTACGAAAGTCCCCAATCTATATTTCCCTCTCTATTGATATAATAGTTAAACTGATCTAAATAATCCTTAGCAAGAAAACTGCCGGGATTAGATTTCCTGTTCCACTCCTGATCGATGGAGTTGTAAAGGCGTACATTAGCGTTCTGGCTTTTCATTTCATTATACATAATACGGAAAGCCTTCACATAGATATTTACATTATAATCCAGTGACGTAGAATTGGTGTACCACCATGAAGTTCTTGCATTCACCTCATTGCCGATAATCCAGTTATCCACCTGTCCGCAGCCTGCCTGCCCCGAATAACGCTGTCCGAGGAATGCCCCAATCGCCTTTAAGTGATTAGTTCCTGTAGAATCTGCCACATTTAACGCGTATCCCGGACAATCACCCCCCTGCGCTGACGGATGGACAAGATGCTGTGTATACTGGCTTCTGCCGCCGTTTAACAGTACCATTGTAACCTGCATACCATAGGCATTAAAGCTTTTGATCATTGAATCGAACTTCGTCACCATTCCGTTATTAAAGTACCATGTCTGACCATTATACTCAAATGGAATCGCTCCGGGAACAGATGCATCGACACAAATATCATCGACATACATATTGTACACGACCTGCTTAACTCCCAGCTCCTGCAATTCCTCCTTAGAAGCCTTGGTAAGATCAGGCAATATCCCTTTAATTCCCGCATCTCTGCGCGGTGATGTATGTGACGCGATTGCTTCCGGATTAGTAATATAATGTTCGTCACTGACCTGAACCATCTGTCCACCGCGTTTCACGGCAATCAGAAATTTGCGGCTCAGATTGGAGTCAGCCGTGTTATAACCCAGCGGAAATGAAGCAGTAACGGAAGAACCCGCATCCACTGTCGCCACCACCTTACCGGTGGGCCCGTCCTGATAGACCTCATCCGCATAGACATAATATTTCCCGTCATCACTCGACGGAACACTGCCTGCACTAAGCTGGCATACAACGTCCGCTCCCGAAATCGTACAGGATTTGATCTCAACGGGACGTCCTGCTGCCTTGGCATACAGCACATTATCCTTCTTAAAAACCGCCGCACAAACTGCCACAGCCACGGTAAGCACTGCCATTACAATTGTCAGCGCTGCCCTTTTACTTATTTCTTTACTCTTTTTTCTTCTGTCTCTCATCATCTTCCCCTACCACCATTCTTATACTCTGTATCTGTGCTTTATTATATCGGTAAATATTTCCTTTGACAAGGGTAAGAAAACCTTCCTTGAAAAGTTATGTGTCACGCCGGATTCACATGTACCATAATATGCTTAACCTTGGGAAAATTTTTTTCGATGGCATCATGGACATGCTCTGCAATACCGTGTGCATCGCGCAGCCTCATTTCTCCGTTGACCCGTATCTCAATATCGACATAGATTTTATTTCCAAAGACTCTGGTCTGCAATAAATCTACTCCCTGCACACCGTCCTGCTTCAGCGCACACTCTATGAGCATTGTTTCCACTTCGTCATCGCACGCTTTATCCACCATCTTATCGACCGCATCCATGAAGATCTCATAAGCCGCTTTCTCAATAAAGAAACAGATCACCACACTGGCAATAGGATCCAAGATCGGAAATCCCATTCTTGCACCCACAATACCAATCAATGCACCCACAGAGGACAGCGCATCTGAACGATGATGCCATGCGTCCGCCATGAGTGCACCGGAATCAATTTTCTTTGCATATACTCTTGTATACTGGTACATACCCTCTTTAACAATAATAGACAGTACCGCCGCTGCCAATGCCAGTACTCCCGGTACGGTAAGATTCGTATAATCTCCTCCCGCTATTTTACGCACTGCAGTATATCCGATCCCCAGACCAGTAGCAGACAAAATAGTCGCCAGCACAATTGCTGCCACACATTCCATCCTCTCATGTCCGTAAGGATGATCCTTGTCCGATTCTTTACCGGATATCTTAATACCGATAATGACCACGATCGTACTGAAAACGTCCGAAGCCGAATGAATCGCATCCGACACCATCGCTCCCGAATGGGCGATCACACCGGCTATAAGCTTGAGTATCGTAAGCGCCAAGTTGGCTATAATACTGACTCTTGACACTTTCATTGCCACTTTTTCATAATCATGTTCACTTTGCATTAGTCTATTGCTGCTCCCCTTGCTCAAAATTATTCTCATTATACTTCTTTTTGAGGCGAAAAGCAATCAAATGCATCTGCTGCCACATTACCACTTTACTTATAATATTTCGATGTCATCGTCTCTTTCTTGTCCTCCGGCGTCTCCATCGCCTTGTCTGCCAAATAAGTAAGACAGTCATCGACCCACGCCAAAGAATTGAACATACCGTCCAATTCCCACTCTTGTTCTTCCCAGATTGACATATTAGAACCGTTGACAGAAATATATTCCCCTATTCCGGGCTCCTCTTCAAAGCTCGCCGTTACATAACGCACCGAATCCTTTATCCCCTCATCTATATCAAAGCCGACAAACTCTGCCTGTATATGCTCTGTCATCTTCATACCTACACACAAATACGCATACAACGAATCATTGTATCCATATTCACTGAAATCTATCTGATAGCGGCATGAATACAGATAAAGATCCTCTCCCTTCACCGATTGATAATGCTCAAAGGAAAATTCATCCATCTTTCCCTTATAATTTTCTTCGGCATACTCTTCCAGCCTCTTTGTACACGCCTTCCAGTCAGAAGTCGTACTGACTGCCTCATCTGTCTTATCCTGAACAAGACAGGCTATCCTGCCGTTTCCGGACAGACAGAAATTAGCTCCGTTCTCCCCAAAATCCGAAACTCCTGCAGTACTTCCGTCAGGCATGTAAAATACATATCTCCACATGAAGATCTTGCCATACGGACTCTGCCTTTTCACATAAACATTGTTTTCTATTTCAAGGCGCATGCCCGGATAAATCATATCCGGGTCTGCTATGCTTTCCTGATTATACATGACAATATCGCCGTAAAGACTGCCGTCATCCCAAAATTCTTCGGCGATATTCCACAGACAGTCTCCCGGACGTACTTCATACTCTGTACACTCCTGAATTAACCTTATATATTCTTCTTCCTGCCCTGCCTCAATCCGTTCAGTCATATACTCTGTATCTGCCGCCTGTACAGCCATAACCGGCAGCAAAAGAGACATGCCCGTCCCTATTACCAACACTAATGCGCAAACAGATCGCCCTTTTCTTCCCAATATTCCCATATACCTCCCATATCCCCTAACCACAGATTGCTTTGTAATTCCGTACACTCTGCCACATTGCCCGCTGGTTCAGACAAATCATATTTCTCCCAAAACTCCGATTCCATCTTAAAAACTTCAAGCTCCTGTGCATCGCAGCGGATTTCATAAAAATCCTCCTGAGGCTCATGCGCATCGATAAATTTCGGATCTACGGCGATTCCGATGATAAACTCCTTATCATCCGTCACATAGAAATAGGGTTTGAAATCATAATACTCATTCCACTCTTCATCCTCCTTTAGAAACCATGCAAGCAGAAGCTCTCTGTCCTCATCTTCCTCTCCGAAAAAGCCATCATAATGCTCATTTGCCCGCCCAGCCCAGAACTCTATAAATTCCGGTTCAAGCTGTATGATATCCGACAGCTCATATTGTTCTCCGGTCAGCAGATCAACATTCACACCCCTCTTCGTCATACTGACATACCACACCGGACTAGCCGGAGCATATGTCTCCGCATAGTAAAGGCTCAGCAGATACTGGCTGTGATACTTCACCATACATTCCACATCACTACAGAAAAGAGAATAATCTTCCTGAAGCTCTTTCACATAATCATCCGGTTCAAAATGCCAGTAATTGGTGCGGTCCATAGCCGCATCGTACATCATCTCATTGATGACATCCTGCTGTTCTTCGTCAATTCCCTCAATCTCCGGATATTCTATCGTCAATACATCCCAATAATTATATTCATCCGAATATTCCACATAGTATTGCTGCATCTGTACCGTATAATCTCCATACCCTTTCGGCGGACGCAACACATAGGCAACAGATGCCGCACCTGCCGCCAGCAAAACAAGGATGCTGGCAAGCACCACCAGCATAATCCTGCCATGTTTCTTCTGCGGCTGCCCTCCTGCTTCAGTATACCCTGTTCCATTACTCTCTGTCCTTATGTACCTTATCTCAGTGTTCTCCATCTCTACACCTTGTACGATCTGATTTTCCTCCATCACATTTTCCCCATTCATAAGTTTACTCATAATCAAAATATGTTCTACATCATATCTTCCCATATTACAATATTATGTAAACCAAAAAATTAAAAGTGTACCGGCTGCACATTCATCGTAAGCGGTTCTATCCTATATTCCGGCAGCGCATCGATCAGTTCTTCCAACGCATATGCCGTATTGTCCACTCTGTCATGTGCCAGCATCACTACCTCCCGCCTTCCGCGCGCCGTATCCACGGCATTGCGGATCAACTCCTCAGAGGACGCCGTATTCTTTGCGGCATCTCCTAAACTGGCGTTCCAGTCATAATATACGAATCCTCTCGCTTCCATCTCAGTGATGATATCCTGATATACCGTCTTATTGTATGCATTCACGCTGCCGCCCGGAAACCGAAAGAACTGTGCCTCCACTCCGGTAATCTCATACACTGTGTTGTATGCCTTCTCAAAATCCTCAATATAGCTGTCCACACTGGAATAAATTTGTTGATAATCATGCACATCACAGTGGATGCCTATGGTGTGTCCCTCATCTACGATACGTTTTGCTGTCTCAGGATATTTTCTGACATATTCCCCGATCACAAAAAACGTTGCCTTGATATTCTTTTCCTTAAGCACATCAAGTACCATATCTGTGTATTCTTCCGAAGGACCGTCGTCGAATGTCAGATACATCGTTTTAGGATTCAGATAAAGATCGATCCCGTTTGCAATTCCCTCTGCAATCTGATCTCTATACTCTGCTGAACTTAAATTTTCCCGTTCCTTCTTATTGGAGAGAAAACCTGTCTCAATCAGACATGCCGGCATGGCGCTCTTACTCGTCACACACATTTCAGGGTCTGATACCAATTCCCTTCCTGTGGCTCCCGTTGCCTTAACAGTCTCCTGCTGGATCAGCATTGCCAGACGTTTACTGTCGGATGTCTCGTCACTCTCATCATACCATGTTTCAATTCCCGCCACGCTATCAATTTCACATGAATTTTGATGGATGCTGACATAGAGGCGTGCATTCTGTGCATTTGCCATATCCACTCTGTCTGCCTTATCGATATACTGATCTCCTTTTCTGGCAAGCTGTGCGTTATATCCCATGATCCTCAATTTCTGTACCACGCGGTATGCGATCTTCCTATTGATCTCTTTCTCCATAATATCCCCGAAGACACATCCTCCATCGATTCCTCCATGTCCGGGATCGATTATGATCACACGGTTCGCCTCTATCATTGCCTGTTCCTGTGCCTTATTCGTAATGAACATCTGCCCGGAAGTCACTGCCTGTGCAACATCTGTCACATTTTTTTCATCTAACAATACAGACGTATCCACCGTTACCGCTTCTGCCGCAATTACCTTGGATGCCTTCGATGTCTGAAAAGCCATTGTGATCGCAACAATCAGAATACATAGGACTGTCACGATCCACATCAAAGTCCCCATATATCCTCTGATCTCTTCTCTTCTTCTCTGCGCTCTGTAGAAACGTCTTGTCCTTCCGTACATAAAAATGATGCTCCTCTCTTGTATTTACTGACAGCATACAAGAAAGGTGCATCAAAGTTTCATCATTTTTGTAACATAGTTTCATCATTTTTGCATCATTTTTGCATCATTTTGATATTTTAAGGAAAAGTTCGTCGATGCCCTCATAAAACCCAACCGTAACAACCGTCCTGTCGCCGCCCGGAGTCGAAAAGACGTACTTCTTATAATATGGCGTCGTCTCCAAAAGCGGGTTCTCGGTCTCATAGGCCTCCGGCGCCGTCAGCCCCATGTAACCGCTCCACGCCCCAACTAACGCATCTGGATCTATGTCCTCCCATTTTAACTGTGACCGCACATAAAACTCATAAATCTTACCATTATCCGCATCGATGTACGCATCCAGCAGACGGTTTTCCTTATTGGCATTCTGTAAACTTCCGAGAAGACTCAGCTTCCAGACTGCCACATTATTTCTCGGCTCCGGCACATCGATCGCCGAATAAAGAGTCGCCTCATAAGAGTCAGAATTCACTTCCCTGACGGCATCAGGCAGAATACCGAGATCTTTTAATGCCAAGAGTCCTTCGTTAGCGGTCTCGTAAATCTCTTCATCTGTAATCTCCTGTCCGGAAGGTCCATTATGATTAATTACAAAAGCATAGGTCCCCGTCAGCTCCTGATAGCTGGCTTCTATCTCCTTAGTCTGCGAACTCTGTTCCGTTCCGGGCACACTCTGGGAATTGAGGCACTGGGATAAAATATAGAGTTTCTCATTGCTGCTTAATTGATACCGATAACCTTCACCGCCTGTCTCTTCCTCCTGTGTTCTGATCTGATCAAGCACCCCACGGTCTTTATAGGTAGCAAGTGCCTCCGGCCCCCATATGGATAAGATTACCACTATGCCTGTCAGTGCAAGGAGCGACAGATTAAGAATATATTTCTTCATTCTGTTCCTCCTTTCCTTCCTCATGTAAAAGGAATCCAGCTGCAGTGCCTTCGCCAAGCCTGCTTTCGATCTCTAATTTACTGTCGTGCAGTGCAAGAATCTCCGTACAAAGCGCCAATCCAAGCCCCGCACCGTTTCTACTGCGCGATCTGGACTTGTCTACCATATAGAACGCCTGTGTGATCTTCGACACCTCTTCTTCGGGGATTCCGATACCGTGATCTCTGACGGTAAATCGATAGCCATCTTCTTCTGAATGTCCCTCTATCTCGATTTTGCTTCCCTGTTCTGATGCCTTACAGGCATTATCCAGAAGATTTACCAGCACCGTCTGGATCAGGCTTGTATCAGCCATCACATGCGCCTCGTCATAAGTAAATATAAATTCCATCGTTTCATTCGGAAGAAACATGCTGCGAAGATATTCAAACAACGCCGATACTGGTATTTTCTGAAGTTTTGCTCCCTCTTTTTTCGTCACAATAATATCCAAAAGACGCAGTGACATCGATTCAAGTCTTTTACCTTCTGTATAGATATAATTAGCAGAGAGAAGACTTTTCTCCTCATCCAGCTTTCTGGAGCGAAGCATATCCGCATAGCCGATGATCGAAGTAAGCGGCGTCTTCAATTCATGTGCAAAAGCACCTACGAAGTCTTCCCGCGCCTGAACCTCATCCTCCAACTGTCCGATTGTCTCTTCCAGCGCCTCCGACATACGGTTAAAATCCTGCGTCAACTGTCCCAGCTCATCATTGCTGACCTGTTTTGCACGATAACTGTAGTCTCCCGCTGTCATCTCTTTCGCCGCCCTCATGAGAAGACGAATCGGCTTGGTCAGCCCCGAAGCTATAAAATACATGATCACAATACCGAGAACCAGCATCAGCATCATCAGCCGTCTGTAGACCGTAAAACCCATCTGACGCTCTTCAAATACCTGCGATACATCTCTTAATGTTTCCAGATACAATACTCTTCCGAGCGCATTAACACTGCTCCCCGTCTGTATATAAAAGCTATCGTCCACACGGATCACGCGGTACGAATATTGATTTTCTTCTGTAGAACTTAACAGCTCATCATCCGTCTCGAATCCGTCACTGGCATAGAGTACATTTTTCTCTTCGTCGGATATACGAAGAAGACGTCCCGTCCCCTGCCCGCCTGTCTCCAGATTGGAGGCGATCTGTTCCACCGAACTGTTCTGAAGCAGATCATACTTTACCGGCACGTTCAGCGCAGCAGTCTCAAATGCGAACCGCAAAATGCTGTTTTCGTCAAGTGCCTGACCGACTTCCCGCTCCAGCGAAGTCTCAAACACATAATTTACAAAATAATAGCCGCTAAGGCCAAGTGTGAGGGCTATGATGATCGTAGTCCACAATAAAAGTTTATGGGAAAATTTCATGTTTTCCTCCTTTTATATTTCCAAACGATATCCTATCTTGTATACTGCCACAAGATTTTTCTCCCAGCCCAGCTTCTTCCTAAGCCTCTGCACATGAAGATCAAGCGTCCTGCTGTTGGCATAATACTCATCATCCCATACTTTTTCATACAGATTCTCACGAAACAGAGCCACATTTCTGTTCTCCGCAAAAAGCATCAGAAGGTCAAATTCCTTACTGGTAAGCGGTACGGGATTCCCAGACCGCGTCACCCGCCTTGCTTCAATATCAATATCAATCTCTCCAACGGTGAGCTTCTTATCTGCCTTGTTATATCTGCGCAGAACCGCTTCCACCCTCGCAAGGAGTTCTGTCACATCAAAAGGCTTTATCAGATAATCATCCGCTCCAAGCTTAAGCCCCTTGACTCTGTCCTTCACCTCATGCTTCGCCGAAATAAAAATGACCGGAACCTTATACGGTCTTATGTAATCCATTACATCATAGCCGTCCGCTCCCGGCAGCATAATATCCAAAAGAACCAAGTCATACGTACTCTTCTCAACAGCATCTATCGCCGCAAGCCCGTCCTGCACTACCGTACAGGAATATCCTGCGGCAGACAGATTCATATCGATCAGATCACAAATAGGTTTTTCATCATCTACAATCAGTATTTTAATCATGTCTCCGGACTCCACCCCCAATAGGCTCTCGCCTTTTCAACAAGTCCCGCAACTGTGTCTTCATCGCTGCAAATTACTTTTTTCTTCACTTCAATATCTGTCTCAAATCCGCTTGTACGCTGATAATAAATCGCGTAATCACTCTTAATGACAACTTCATTATCATTACCTGCATAGCTGTAGCGGGCAAGCACCAGAAGATCCTTCATCCCGTCCCCGTCGATGTCTCTGCATGCGATTCCCTTGAGCGCATACAGATTGTCAAAATCCCCCATCGGCTGGAAACTCCACACAATATCGCCCTGCTCATTCACCAGATAAATCATCAATGTAGCAAACTCCGCCATCGTATAAGTTCCGGGCATTACTTCCAGATATCCCAGCTTTTCAAACTGTCTGGAATAGTCCTGTTCGGCAGTGATCACGAAACCATTCCTGAGAAGTTCTCTCTTCGTCGATGCGGTGTAGAGAAATTCTGTCGAATAGCCGTCCCTGACATACGCAATAATGCTTTCCGCGCTCTTGTTCATGCCAAATCTGTTGATTTTATCCGATATCCTGTAATCACGGTAAAATCCCTCACTGTCCTGAAACAACACATCCCCCACCTTATAGGTTTTGCCCGAATAAGAGCCTGTTCTGTTTCTGCAGTCAACGATCAGTATGATATCCATCCTTCCGTCCTGATTTAAGTCCTGAAAAGAGACCGCAGAAATGGCACGGACCGTTTGTTCCAAGCTGCCGATGTTCCAGCTGTTGGCAGCATGCTGATCCGTCCTGTATACCACCTTCCCGTCTTCCTGCGTTAAAAAAAGAGCAAGCCTGTGATACTTTTCTTCCATGGCAGGCACAAGATAGACATTCCCGAAACTCTCCGTCTCGATCGGAAAAATCTGATCCTCTATCACGGTAAATCCGTAATCGTCGATTTCCCACTGTCTTTCGATCGCATTCAGTCTTGTCTGATAGTCCTCATAATCTGTAAGAAGCTGACGGTCAGTATTATCTTTTTCCGTCCCGGCTTCCACAGATACATCCGCATCCTTTGCACAAACAGGCACAGAAAAGATATCTAATACCAGCGCCGCTATACAAAGTATACTGCCTGACAATATGAAATTTGCCTTTAGCTTCTTAAGAAAACTTTTTGTCTTCTGCACACTGTTCACCAGCTCTTCCTTAGTGCTGTCTCTGTCGCTGTCTACACATTAATCTCCGCCTTCACGCCAAGCAGTTCCTTATTCTCCTCAAGAATCGGATTAACGATCTCTTCTAAGAACTTCTCTGTCTGAAGCGGTGCCCGTCCCACATATCTGGACGGTTCCATCGTTTTTAACAAATCTTCTTCGGTCATATTAAATGCTGGATCTGCAGCGATGAGTTCAAGCAGGTTGTTCTCCTTGCCCTCACGTTTCACATTGGCGCCTGCCTCCATGGACAGTTCCCTGATCTTCTCATGCAGTTCCTGACGATTGCCACCCATCTTAACAGCATCCATCATAATATTCTCCGTCGCCATGAAGGGCAGTTCACTCATCAGGCGTTTCGTAATGACCTTATCATACACTACCAGACCATCCACCACATTCAGGCACAGATCAAGAATACCATCGATAGCTAAGAACGCCTCCGGAATGGACAGCCTCTTATTGGCAGAATCATCAAGCGTTCTCTCAAACCACTGAGTCGCAGAAGTGATTGCCGGGTTTAAGGCATCAATCATCACATATCTGGATAGAGAAGCAATACGCTCACTCCGCATCGGATTTCTCTTATATGCCATGGCAGAGGAACCAATCTGGCTCTTCTCGAAGGGCTCTTCTACTTCTTTCAAATGCTGTAACAATCTGATATCATTAGACATCTTATGTGCGGATGCCGCGATACCCGCCAGTACATTGCAGACTCTTGTATCCACCTTACGGGAGTAGGTCTGACCCGATACCGGATAGCACTTATCAAATCCCATCTTCTTTGCGATCATGGGATCGATCTTATCGATCGTCTCCTGATCCCCATCAAAAAGCTCCAAGAAGGAAGCCTGTGTTCCCGTCGTTCCTTTGGAACCTAAAAGCTTCATAGTGGACAGCACATAGTCTAAATCCTCCAAGTCAAGACAGAACTCCTGCGTCCACAATGTCGCTCTTTTTCCTACAGTCGTCGGCTGCGCCGGCTGAAAATGAGTAAATGCGAGGGTAGGAAGATCTTTATACTGCTTAGCAAACTTTGCAAGCTCAGCGATAACGTTCACCAGCTTTTTCTTAACCAGCTTCATTGCTTCCGTCATCACGATAATATCCGTGTTGTCGCCCACATAACAGGATGTGGCTCCCAGATGGATGATGCCCGCCGCCTTGAGGCACTGCTGACCATAGGCATATACATGACTCATCACGTCATGGCGTACTTCTTTCTCCCGTGCTTTTGCCACATCATAATTGATGTCCTCCACGTGGGCTTTCAGTTCATCAATCTGCTCTTTTGTAATGACGGGTTTCCCATTCTGGCAAAGCCCCAGTTCCATCTCCGTCTCCGCCAAGGCGATCCACAGCTTTCTCCATGTTCTGAATTTCATATCAGGTGAGAAGATATACTGCATCTCCTTGCTGGCATAGCGTTCCGATAACGGACTCACATACTTATCTGTACTCATAGTTTCTTTCTCCTGTCCTTTCCATTCTAACTCCATATTCATAGGAAGAATGCTGCTTTTGCAGCAAGTCCGCCTTGCGGACGGTTCTTCCGCGTGAATGGTATTTTCATTCACGCTAGTTCTCCGCGTATATCCTCCGTCGGCGGCTTAAGCGGATACTCACCAGTGAAACAGCCTTTGCAGATTTCCAGTCCTCCCGCGATCTGCGTGAGCCGCTCCATTCTAAGATAGCCTAGTGAATCGGCTCCGATGATCCTACAGATTTCCTCCACGGAACGCTCGTAAGCGATCAGCTGCTCCCTTGCCGGCACATCCGTTCCAAAGTAACAGGGATATAAGAACGGCGGGGAACTCACCCGCATATGTACCTCTTTCGCTCCCGCTTCCCGGAGCATTCTGACAATACGATCCGACGTAGTTCCTCTGACAATGGAATCGTCAATCATGATGATGCGCTTGCCGTTTACCGCTTCTTTGATTGCGTTGAGTTTAACTTGTACACTGCTCTCACGGCTCTTCTGTCCCGGTTTGATAAAAGTACGCCCCACATAGGTATTCTTCACAAACGCCTGTCCGTAGGGAATGCCTGACTGCATAGAATATCCCAGTGCGGCGCAGTTGCCAGACTCCGGCACGCCCACTACCAGATCCGCCTCCACAGGCGAATCCATCGCCAGAAATTTACCCGCCATAATGCGCGAGTCATAGACACTGACCCCGTCGATGCGGCTGTCAGGTCTGGCAAAATAAATATACTCAAAAATACATCTGCCATGCTTCTCTCTCGGCAGACACATACTTTTGTCCGACTCAATTCCTTTATCCGGTGAAATCGTGACGATCTCGCCCGGTTCCACATCTCTTACATATTCTGCACCGATGGTATCCAATGCACAAGTCTCCGAGGCGAGGATATATGCATGGTCCCTCCTGCCGATACACAGAGGTTTGAAACCATAGGGATCTCTGGCGCCGATCAGTTTGCGCGGCGACATGACAATCAGCGAGTAGGCTCCTTTAATCTTATGCATAGCACGTCCCACAGCCTCCTCAACCGTCTTACTGTTCAGTCGCTCTCTGGCGATATGGTAAGCTATGACTTCCGAGTCAATAGTCGTCTGGAAGATTGCACCGGAATACTCCAGTTCATGCCTAAGCTCACCGGCGTTGATCAGGTTCCCGTTATGCGCCAGTCCCAATGTTCCCTTCACATAATTCAGTACAAGTGGCTGGGCATTTTCCCTTGTGCTGCTTCCCGTCGTCGAGTAGCGCACATGTCCCACGCCGATATCACCTTTTAACTTCTCCAAGGTATCCGGAGTGAAATTCTCATTCAGCAGCCCCATCTCCTTGGCACTTAAGACTTTGCCTTTCGGTCCGGCAGTATCACTGACCGCAATACCGCAGCTTTCCTGTCCTCTGTGCTGTAATGCAAATAATCCGTAATAAATCGTGGAAGCCACATCGCCGCCATCGAAATCATAAATACCGAATACACCACATTCCTCGCCTAACTTATCTGTCTGTTCTGTCTCTGTGTTCATCCTGAATCCTCTTAATGTTGAAATTTCTTCTCATACTCCTCTACTGACGCCATGATTTCCTTAGCATACTGTGGGTACCGCTCCACCAACGCTTTGATTTCTTTCTGCGATCCGCCTGCCACTACCTCTTTGTTATAATCCATCCGCCGGCGCAGCGACTGTCTTCTTATAATCAGGTTATGGCGTATCTCCACCATTTCTTTATGATCCAGAATAGCCTCGGTCTGATGCAGCCATACTGCCGGATCTTTAATCTGGTATCGTTTTAATATCTGTAGCAGTTCCTGCTCATTGTAATCCAAGTCAAGTTCTGCCCTGCGGAACTTCTCACGCTCCTCTTTCTCAATCTTATAATTTTCCCACAACTGTATCAGTTCCTGCGCACTGGATACCCCGTATTTTAAATATAAATAATCGAGCAGGTTCGTATTGTTAACATATCTGATCTTCACTTTATTCTGCAGCAGAATGATCTTGTTGATCCCTATCTCCACACGGCGGAGTTCCTTTCTGGCATCCACATGTTTGACATAGATTATTGTGATCGCAAGTGCCGCAGCGGCCGCCGTCACAAGATATCCGGCATGAGTATCCATCTCTAAGAAGTACTGTAAAAGTAAGAGCAGAATAATACACAATCCCACCGCTGCTATACAGATGAACGCCATGCCCCTTGTATCGGATATGATATGCATCACTTCGTTTTTCCGGTACAGATATGCATGTTTCTCACCTTCCAGCCTGCTTAGATCCTGTCTGATCAGATTCTGATAGTCCTCTGCCTCCGTCAGCTTCTGATACCCCTCTTCCACCTCATCAACGATCCGCTCTATCTGCTGGTATTTCTCATCGCTGATCCTGCGTGGACGCTCCATGAAATCCGCTTTACTATCCTGCAAGAGCGACACCCTCTTCGCGCATTCCTTGAGTTGCTCGCTCTCTTCAGGTGGAAGCGCTTCGATCTCTTCCATGTCCTTCAGATAGGAAGTCACCATATCATACTCAAAAGTCAGATTTTCCAATTCCCGTGTAGCGTCAGCCATCCGCTCCAGACAGTTTTTGACATAATCGTTTCTCTGTTCCTTATTATGATAGTCTATCTGGTGCTCGTCGCCCTCTTCTGCCCACTCTGCGTTATCATAATCATCGTCATCTTTTCCGCGAAATTTATCTAATAAATTTTTAAACCAACCCATTTTGTTATCTCCATTCTAAGACACGTATTCCCGATATTGCTCTTTTAAGCTGACCGTCAGTTTCTCAATCTCCTGATAATACTGGACATCACTGCCGCCTGTACTGCTTCCTTCTTCCTTAAATACCTGAAGAGTAAAAAGCATACGGTTCTCGTCCGTCCCTTCAAATTGTCCGGACGCCTGTTCCATCCGCCTCTCCACTCTCAAGGAAGCATCGTGGTATTCCGGATGATCCGCAATAAAAGTAATATATTCTTTATCCTCATAGTACATACGCAGGGACGCCAGATACATCTCCAGACTCTCCTCATTCCTGTCCTGCCCGTATGCCTGCATGAACCAGTCCGCCGCCTGTTTAAACATAAACATTCCAGTGCAGGTCACTCCCATGTTATGCAGAATCGCACCCCGCAGTATCTTATCTGTCTCCGGCATCTGCTCAAGCAGACTGTAGTACTGTTTTAAAGCCATAAAATACTTACGGTTCTGCAGCATGTAATCCGCTTTAGCCTTTTTGCGCTCATAGGGATTTAAGCCCTCGTTGCTCTTAACAGTCTGTTCTGTCTGCGCAATCACTTCCTCCGGATACAAATTCACATATTCTAATATTGTTCCCACAAACGCAACTAGGGAACCGTTCTGATTTAACAACGAATAAAGCGTGTGCGCCAGCTCATTTAATCCGCACTGCTCATCCATCCATTGTACAAGATCACGCTGCATCATATCCTGATCTAACAATTCAGCTCTATCTACCAAAAGATAGCACAATTCTTCTATCGAATACAAGTTTACATAAAATTTTTCTACAAAATATGGTTTCGAGGCATATTCGCCTGTTGCCAAAATAATCTGACTCATGACCGCAGTCACACCTTTCCGTATCTTTGCACGTCATCTGAATGTCTGTCAATACATCCGTTTCTTCCGGATGCCATATTTAAGGTACATTAAAAGATTGCTCCCATATCTGATCAGTGGGCGGGAACAGCTCTCCAAAGCCCAGATCAGTTACCTTAATCTGCACTGTTTCCGGCGCACTCATCGACATCTCCAGCCGATATCTTGTATAGGGTGCACCGCTTCCATTACCACCTGTAAGCGGTATTTGTTTCGTCTCTATATTTTTCCCGGTAAGCGGCGTGACCACAAAATCAATCTGTCTGTCTCCCTCCAAAAGAAACTCGCATTCCTTCGTGACCTCATACCAGTTCTCTCCCGCATCCAGCAGCGCATAATAGGATTCCTTACCCTGCCGCAAAACATTCATGCCGATATTGGATTTCAGCTTGTCCTTGCCGAGAAATACATGTTTCGTGCCCACCTCACTAGGCTCCAGTTTTTCCAGCAGTCCGTAACATGCTCCCCTGCTGAAAAGGTTATTCCCTTGAAAAACTCTCCTGTTATGGCAGAGAAATTGCAAGGAACGCTCATTCCACTCTTCCCGGAATCCGTCACCCAGCAAATATGCCGATGATATGATTCTTCCCTCGCACATTTTCTGTAAGATTCCTAAGAAACGCTCATCCGCCAGCTGGTAAGCGCCCTGCCTCGTATCCTCATCCTCCGTATCCTCCGGAATGACTAACGTGTCGTAGATCTGTTCCTCGATCAGCACGACGATCGGCGTCGTCCGCTTATTGCACTCCATCCGGTATGTCTTAAGCCGCAGCCCGTCATGTTCGCAGGCGATGGCCTGATAAGTCCACAACTCCGGCGGCTGGTGCAGCATAAAAGAATAAAAACTCTCCGTATGGCTCTGAAGATAGATATGTGTAGTTTTCAATCCGAGATTCGCTGATACTAACGTTAATATCTCCACCATTCTGTCGTCCAGTTCATCCACCGTAAACATGATTGAATGTATCTTCTCTATTGTGGTAATGAGATTTAACAGTGTCATGCTGCGCTTTAGGAAAAGAGTGAGCAGCGCTACCGGATCAAAAGATTCGCCGTCCAGTTCAATCTTCTCACCTTTTCTGGCCAGTTTTAGAAGCCCCTCCACCGGAATCATTGCTTCCTCTCCGGCATTCTTCACAGCATCCTTACCATAAAACCATTGATTGACCCCTTCTCGTTTACATAACATAGTCGGAATATTATACTGCTTTGTCCCTACGACGGTGGCGACCGTATCTACATCCTCCTGCCCGTAGATGCAATAGCTGATCTGGGAATATTTTTCTCCCAGATCATAGCCAACCAGCACACTTCCCTTATGCAGTTTGCCTTCCTCTTTCTTCTCTAAGAACATACTGCCTCCTAGCGCAACTGAAATACCCGATTCACCAAATAGTCCTGTCTGTAATACTCTATAAGCAGATCGTCCACCGTATCGTAATCATGCAGCGTTTTTCCGATCATAATGTCATTGAGCAGTGTAAACCGGCTATCAAAATTCTCCTGCGCAATATCACTCTTATTGATCGTACCGCTTTTCGTCAGCTGCTCGTTTCCTTCAGACTCCTCAGTGATATAAAATTGCAGTCTCTCACCGAAAAAGAGAATAAACTCTTTGACGCAGATGCCTGCAAACATATCTTTCATTTCTTCCTTGCAATACTCGCTCTCTGTATTGTCCTCACTCTGGATCACATAGTGGATAACAGCCCTGTTTCCGGGTTTTGTACGGTACTCCACAATCGTCTTGTCCTGATATTCGTCCATCTGAGGTATGTAGCCCTGATATTCCTTATAGAACGGCAGCACAATCTGTTCATCCAGAAGATCCCGTAAAAAATCACAACAGACAGCTTTTACCATCTCATTTTGTTCCTGTTTATCTTCTGCATAATACTGCAGACATGCTATCTTACACACGCAATGCAGCGATACCCCTTCCTGATACAACTGCATCACGCTCCGAAAAATATAGGATTCCGTGATGTGCCCTTCTATTGCATAGTCGTAACAGCTCTGTGATAAAAAAGCTGCCATCAGTTCATCCTTGCCGATCCCTTTGCTGTATGTGCGGAAAATCTCCATTTTTTCCCCCACATGCGCCCCCGTATAAAGCATCTGTATGATCATCCGCTCACACAGCACATAGGTATCCATGCCAAAATCTTCCGCAGCCTTCCATACATCCCGCATATCTTTGATACTGCTGTTTAAATATCTGATCAGGTAATCCAGTACATTCTCGTCATATTTTCCCTTTTTCACCACATAGTATAAGATTCCTGTCATAACAGGATCTTCTTCCATCTGCTCCTCTTCCAGCAGCCTGCTGCACAGTTTTACCAGAATCTTGGCATCCACCCCATATGGTCCAAAGCTGCATACCCATCGATATGCCTCTGAATACATACCGCGCACTACCATGTAGCGAATGATCTCTTTGCGGTCTCTTCGCAGTACATCCTCCGGCCTAAGTTCCAGCAGATAATCATCCAATTCCCGCATCCGGTCTTTCTCATAATAGTAGTGTACCAACATCATGCGCATTTCACGCTTCATTGATTCTACAATTCGGTCAGACTTAGAAAGAAGTACAAAAAGATCTACATTGTCGTCCCCCACACTAAAATGATTCTGATATTCAAAGCATGTGTAGACTGCATATCCGGGATCATCCCTCACGAAAGGCGCCACCATAAGCGCCAGTTTCGCCGGACTGAGCAATGTTTCTAAGCTGTAATCTATACTCGTTGTATACCGGTTACCCTCCCCGTCATCCAACAGTATCTTGCAGTTGGAATCATAAATGGGCGCCTGTACCCTGCCTCCGTTCACGGGATATCTGTACTCCCCTGTATCATACGGATACACGAGTATCACTTCCTTAATCTTATCGGAATCCACCTTGATCTGTCTCATAAACAGAAGAGATACCAACTGCTTTGCGCTTTCCTCATCGACCATGGGAAGGCTGAGCAGATTCCGGTACAGATATGCCAAATCTTTATTGATTCTTCCACGTCTGATCTGTTCTGTCACAAAACGTTCTATAGCCGCCGAGTAGTTTACATAAATATCCGGCATCTCCTCTTTGTGACGATATACATAAGCATACAGATACGCCGTGATCTCATAATGCAGATCACTCTGGTAAGCAAAATACATCAGTATGATCTTAGGCAGAGGACCATTGTACTCCAGAGAAATGGACATCATATAATACTCATATAAGCGCGTGATCCTGAGATTTTCTTCCACTCCGGCACGATACCATTCAAAATATGCCTCTCCATAGCAATTTCCCTTAATCAACAGGGCACAGATTGCATGAAGAATATCACTCTGCGGTCTCTTTTCATAGCAGCCCTTCAAAATTTTAAAAACACTGTCCGAATATGTTTTCTGCTTCTGCGAAAGATACACGACCTGCAGGATGATCTCATCTTTCATGAGGTCGTTCTTAACTGCAAAATGCAGTATCTGCTGTTCAAATACGTCCAGTTTCAAAAGCATAGCCGGATTCATACACAGCAAATGCCATGCCTCGATATAGATTACCGGGGAAGTGCATTGATAACGGAACAGTTCTTCCAACAATTCCCATTTACGTGAAGGATTCCTGACATATTCCTCGGACAAATACATCAAAAGCCACGCAATACGCCAGTTTCCCTTGTTTCGCTCATAAATATCCGCCACCTCTGCCGCCACGTCATCCACATACTCATCATCTCTGCTGTACAACGTCGTGAGGTACAAATAATAGCACCACAGCTCAGGATATAATTCCCGGCTCAGAAGCACTTGTTCCTCATGTTTCTCAATCAGCCACTTCGCCTCATTATAACGTTCTTCCGTCAATAGGATCTGTGCCTGAAATAATTTGATCGTAATATCCTTATCGTCCAGTTCCATCATACGGTTCAGAAGCTTGTTCGTCTCCGTCATCCAAGTCTTTGCACCGATTTTCTTAAGACGGAACGCCTGATAATATTCCATCACTTCTACTGTGAGTCTTCCCTTTTCCCGACGGATTCCTAATGTCTTTCTTCCGGTCATATGCAGTACGACCGTAACCGGTACTCTGATCGTTTTATGCTCCTGAATCAGCAGAATACAGCCGTAATTGTTACCCGCGTGCAGTTTCTCTAAATCCACATAATAATATACTCTGTAGATATTCCCCAGAAAAGAAGAGTCCGACACGGTATCTTCTTCTACCCGCAAAAATGCGCCTTCCGTTCCAATCTTTATATGGGTATACCCCCATCCGTTTCTGTTGACCACAAGCGCATAGCGGGTCATCTCAAGCGGGTCTTCCAGCCTGATCGACGTCTCTTCCGGTATATACTCCACAGGTTTTTTCTTATTGATCTCCAAAAGAAACTCTTCAACGTTATGCTCGTTACCTTTGACCTCCGACAATCCTTTATATGCGGCATAATGCTGTCTGTCATTTCCGGTAAAGACCTGCTTAAACTCATCGGAATAAAACATTTTGACCGCTTCATCCCAGTTGCTCTTAGCCAAATTAGTAAAATGAAACAAATTTTTGATATTTCCCAGACTGGATACAATGACTTCCGGTACGATCACCGCAGAAAAGGGAATATAATATTCACCCTGATTGGAAATCACATTGAAGGCTC
This sequence comes from uncultured Lachnospiraceae bacterium, assembly GCA_947179245.1. GTDB lineage: Bacteria > Bacillota > Clostridia > Lachnospirales > Lachnospiraceae > UBA3282. The sequence goes on from CAMXBD010000016.1 coordinate 22,532, forward strand.
CTTTCACCTCCTCACCCACTTCCATTCCATGGGCATCAAAGCGGTAATGGATCTCATCCTGACTTCCACTAAATGTCTGTGTCATGCATTCCATACGAAGATCGGAAGATATAACATGTCCTTCTGTCATACGTCCCTTAGGACCGTAAACCATAAAAAAATCTTCCACCACCGTATCGGCATGAATCGACAACTCAATACGCGGACAGGAAAAGTCCAAAGAGCCTTTACCATCATTAAATTTTCCGTTTAATATCTCTTCAACCACCTGTCTCACGTTCTCACAACCTCATATCTCCATAGATATTAAAATTATACCATTTATGAGGTAGGCTGTGCAACCTTTAATCAGTCAACGCATACCATATTAAGAAGAGAATACTATGAGGTTTTTTATGGAAGAGCCTATTTTAAAAAGCATGCAGTCCGAAGGGATCAATCAGGGCAGGCTGCAGATCAACGTTACTGCCAACGTAGGGTTGATACCGATCCAGAATGCTAATATAACTATCTCTTATACCGGCGAACCAAACAGCACTCTGGAGACCCTGACTACTAATTCCTCCGGTCAGACCGACACCGTTTCACTAAATACTCCACCGTTAGAGTACAGTCTGACGCCAAACTCACCTATGCCTTATGCAGAATACACCCTGAATGTCACGGCACCGGGCTACGAACCGGTAACTGTATCCGGCGTTGAAGTACTTCCCGATGTGACTGCTTTACAGAATATTGAAATGATTCCCACAGAAATCTCTCAGGAGGAAGAAGAGACGATCGTAATTCCCGACCATACACTTTACGGTGATTATCCTCCCAAGATTCCTGAAGATGAGATCAAGCCCATGGATGAATCCGGCGAAATCGTCCTAAGCCGTGTTGTCATTCCTGAATATATCATTGTACATGACGGTGTTCCCTCTGATTCCACCGCTACAAATTACTACGTAAAATACCGTGACTATATTAAAAACGTAGTTTCATCTGAGATATATGCTACATGGCCTGAAAATGCTATTTACGCCAACACTCTTGCGATCATGTCCTTTACTTTAAACCGTGTCTATACAGAATGGTATAGGAACCAAGGATACAACTTCACAATCACCTCTTCCACTGCTTACGACCAGAAATGGATCTATGGCAGGAATATTTACTCCAACATTGACAGATTGGTAGACTCTATCTTCGCCAACTTCCTCTCCCGTCCCGGCGTGCGCCAGCCTATCTTCACCTCCTACTGCGACGGCAGGAATGTGACATGTGACGGTTTAAGCCAGTGGGGATCCAAATATCTCGGTGATGAAGGATATACTCCCATCGAAATCATCCGCTACTACTATGGCAGCGACATGTATATTAACACTGCCGTAGCCGTATCCGGTGTACCCTCCTCATGGCCCGGCTACAACCTAAACATAGGCGCTTCGGGCGATAAGGTATTACAGATACAGCAGCAGCTTAACCGCATCGCCCAGAACTATCCGGCAATTCCCCGCATCACAGCAGATGGCATCTATGGTAACAACACCGCCAATGCGGTACGCATTTTCCAAGGAATCTTCAACCTGCCTCAGTCCGGTATCGTAGATTATCCTACATGGTATAAGATTTCAGAAGTCTATGTAGGGGTAAGCAGAATCTCAGAACCGGGATGACAAATTGAGCTTCGCTTAATTGCGAGATTCGTTTCGCGAACCCGAAAACACGGAACAATATTCTTAATAATAAAAAAGAGCCGTTCCGCCTAAACATGCGGAACGACTTTTTTATCTTTCTTATTAATCACTTAATCCCAGCAAGTGTATCACTGTCAAAGAGTTAGCCGGTGCTGTGTACCCGAATGTCTCACCTATCTCCATTTTACTCTCCTGCGGTACAACTGCCATCTCGTTAAAGCTGTTCATCGCCTTCTTATCTGCTCCGGTCAGCACAGTCACATCTGCTTCCTGCAAAAAACATGTGATATCCCTGCCTTCCAGTATCACATTCATAGGAATGTCCTCGTCCGACACATTGACAATCTTAAGGATCACATCTCCATCCGCATCCACAGCCGATTCGTACAGCGTCAGATCAGCCGCCCCTGTAAGTTCAGAGTCAAAGCTGTAATCACCCGCATTATTCCCGTACATCTGCTGTACATAATAATTTGCCGAACCAAAGATACCATCATTGGAATAAAAAATCATGTCCGGCACCCACTGATTCAGTTTAGAGTGGGAGAAAAGCGGTGCGTAACACGCCATCTCCACCACATCTCCATTCTTCTCAAGTCCTGTCATATAAGCCGCTTCAGCCAGCGCAGCATCCAGTGTATTCGCCTTCGCCGCATACTCTCCGAGGAATACTTTAGCCTGCGCATTTCTATCGTAACTGTCATACCGGTGCGTATTCGCAAGAAACCACTCCGGCGTCTCATAGTAATGTTCGTCTACCAGCGTAGTGACAGAATCCGGATTTAAGATCAGATAATTCCAGCCGTCTTCACTGGCGGAAACTGTACCGTTTGCCACGATCAGTTCCACATCACCATATAACTCCGGATTGGACGCAGCCGCTTCCTCGAATGCCTTCACGAACTGTTTGTAGTGCTGATGGTACTCGCTCTGCCACTGTTCATTGCCGATGCCAATATATTTCAATTCAAAAGGCTCTTCATGTCCCATGGCAATCCGCACCGCACCCCATGTCGTACTCTCATCGCCTTTACAGAATTCCACCAGATCGAGGGCATCCTGCACATACTGCTTAAACTCCTCGTCAGCGATGCTGTACACCTTATAAAAAGGACTCTGAATCTCGCATGTCATACCCGCGTTAAGCACAGGCACCGGCATACACTCAAGCGCTTCACACAGTTCAAAATACTCATAGAATCCCAAGCCGTAAGTCGTGTAATAGGGATTTGCCTTAGACCCCTGCCAGATGCTCTTACCCTGAGGACGCACCGCCACATCGCCCACTGTACTTTCCCCATTGATTTCAAATGTAAGACCGTCACCGACGGAGTCCTTCCAACTATAGATACTCTCCTCATCTCTTCCCTCGATCACGCATCCACCGGGGAATCGTAAGAATGTCGGGTTTAAGGCTTCCAGATATTCCCCGAAATCTTTGCGCACAGGCAGACCCTTATAGGTATCCTGCGGCATCATGGAAATCATGTCAAAACACGCCTCCCCTGCCGGAATCTTTACTGCCAGACGGACATTTTTATTCGCCGTGGCATCCGCCGTCAAAGTAGTCTCATACTTATGCCATTGATCCGATATTCCTTCCACGCTCTGCTCGGCATAAACCGTACCGTCCTCATTATAGAGCGTCACATAGACAGTGTCTACAGAACCGTCGTCCGATTTACAATAAAATGAGACATCGTAGGAGTCTCCCTGTGTGATCGCTATGCCCTCCAGATATCCTCCATTGCTGATTCCTTCCTGCGGACTTGCGGAAGAGAGCCCTGAATTTTGCACCACCACGTACTGCGGGTTATTCTCGTTAAGCGCCGTACCGTCCTCACTGCCGTCATGCACTGAAAATGTCACTGCCTCATTGGTGCTTTCCCATCCGTGAAGCTGTTCATCCCTCGCCTCGATTCCATACTCGAAAGAGCGATTCTTTATCATCTCCACATACATACCGCCATCCACGGCGTAATTAATATCTTCCAAAAAAAGTCCAAACAGCGTATCAGAGATCCGTTGGCTCTCATCCAGCCCTTCCAGACTTATATTTACTCTATAGGTGACGCCGTCGCCACCCGCCTCATTTGCATCATTGTCCACACCCTCTGCCAGTGTTTCCACACTCTCCTGCTCTGACAGTGTGCCGCTCTGCTCCGAGGCTGCATTGCCACAACCGGCTATGTTTGCCGCCAATACCACACAAATGCCATATGTAACGGTTTTTCTTAACGCTCGTTTCATAATCAGCCGCTCCTCTCTCTGTTTAATGAACAGATTTTATATTTTTGATATATCTAAATTATTTTATATTATTATATAAATTTCCCTATTTAAACGCAAGTCCAAAGTAGGCGGTCATGAATATATTTTTCCATCAAAAAAAGAAATGAATCCAGCCATCCGGTAGAATTCATTTCTTTTTATGGTTTACATAATTTATTTGGTCAGCAACATCATAATATCATTGCTTCTGGCAACAAACTTTGTCATTGCCTCAGGTTCAAGCGGTGCCTGCTGTAACAGTGCCAGATCGTAGAGCTGCTCACAGATCATCTTCACATTCTCACCATCCTGATGTTCCAGCACATACTGCACTAACGGATGGTTTGCGTTCAGGATCAGTGTCTCACCTTCTTTGCCGAATGCTCCCATATCCATACCCGGCATGGAATACATTTTCATCATATCCTGCATTCTGCGTGTCTCTTCAGACAGCGTGATCATGGAAGAAATCTTCTTATTCTTCAGTTTCTCGATTTTAACCTTGATGGCATCTTTCTTGAGAACCTTCTTCATCAGCTTTGCAACTGCCTCGGCCTGCTCTTCCATCTCTTTCTCAGCCTTCTTGGAAGTCTTGGACTTAAACACGTCTGTCAGGTCGGCATCAATTCTCTGGAATTTAATGCCTTCGTTCTTTGCTTCCAGCTGGGATACAAAAGGCTGATCGATATTATGTGTCAGTACCACTGCATCCATCTTGGCAGCTTTGAACATATTGATATACTGGCTCTGCTGCTTCTCGTCCGTCACATAGTAAATGACTTTTTCTTTCTTCTCCTCTTCGGCGTTCTCATCCTCTGTGACAGCTTCTCCGTTCTCATCAACCACATCGGCTTCTACCTTGTCACCGTTTTCATCAACTACTTCTGCTTCTACCTTGCCGCCATTCTCGTCAACTGCATTCTCTCCCTCTTCTGCCTCATCAGGATCGATCTTATTGACTTCCAGACACTCCGGAAGGGTCATATATTCGCCGTCCAAGTTCTTAAAAAGAATATAATCTGTCATTTTCTCGCAGAACTTATCGTCTTTTAAGCAGCCGAACTTGATGAAGGGACTGATATCATCCCAATATTTCTCATATTCCTCTTTCTCCGTCTTACACATGCCGGACAACTTATCTGCAACCTTCTTTGTGATATATTCGCTGATCTTTTTCACAAATCCGTCATTCTGCAATGCACTTCTGGATACGTTAAGCGGCAGATCAGGACAATCAATCACACCTTTTAACAGAAGCAGAAATTCCGGAATAACTTCTTTGATATTATCTGCAATAAATACCTGATTGTTATATAACTTGATAGTTCCCTCGATGGACTCATATTCCATGTTGATCTTCGGGAAGTAGAGAATGCCCTTCATATTAAAAGGATAATCCATATTCAGATGAATCCAGAAGAGCGGTTCCTTATAATCCTGAAATACCTTGCGGTAAAACTCCAGATACTCCTCTTTCGTGCACTCATTCGGATGCTTTGTCCAAAGAGGCTGTGTCTCATTAAGCAGTTCGGGACGTTTCTTGATCTTTAACTTCTGCTCGTCCTCTTCCTTCTCTTTCTTAATTTCCTCGACAACCTCATCCGTATCCAGTTTCTCATCTTCTTTGATGATCTGTGTCTCTGTATTGTTCGCCTTGGAAAGATAAATCTCCGTAGGCATAAAAGAGCAGTATTTCTTGATAACTTCTTTTGCCTTATATTCATTGCAGAACTCTAAGCAGTCCTCATTAATATGGAGAGTGATCTCTGTACCAACTTCTGTTCTTGTACCTTCCTCCATGTCAAATTCCGTACCGCCGTCACATTCCCAATGTACTGCCTGTGCACCGTTCTGATAGGACAAGGTATCAATATGCACCTCATCTGCTACCATAAACGCAGAGTAAAATCCCAGACCAAAATGTCCGATGATCTGATCCTCGTTTGCCTTATCCTTATATTTCTCGATAAAGTCTGTCGCACCAGAAAAGGCGATCTGGTTAATGTACTCCTCCACCTCTTCTGCCGTCATACCGATACCGTTATCGATGAACTTCAAAGTCTTCTCTTCCGGATTTACGATTACCTGTATCTTCGCCTTGTAGTCATCCGCCAAGGTATACTCACCCATCATATCCAGTTTCTTTAACTTCGTAATCGCATCACATCCGTTGGAGATCAGCTCACGGAAGAAAATGTCATGATCGGAATATAACCATTTCTTGATAATCGGAAAAATATTATCGCTGTTGATTGATAAACTGCCATGTTTTGCTGCCATTTTGTCACGTTCCTTTCTTTTATATCTGCCTATATGAATCCCTTCCACGCGGGATTTCCCATCTAGTGCATAGTTTAATACGCCGAAAATAAGAAGTCAAGACAAAATTAGCACTCAATTAGATTGAGTGCTAATAATTTTTGTTTTCGCCCCATTTTATGCAGGTTTGCGCAATTCTAAACTTTTTCTAAACTGCTGTCCATATAATACATAAATAGTGATCCCGCCCTAAAAACTTCCAAATCAGTTCCAAGGTCAGCTCCCGAAGTACTCCGTATATACATCGAAGAAATTCATGGTCTTCACCTCTTCATCATGTATGAATTCAACACTGTCCCACAATTCCTCATTCAGATTTCTGGTCAATGTCGCCACATAGGCATCATACTCCTGCCCAAACGCCTCTGCCCTTCTCTGGTCTACGATCTTGATCTTATTAGCGTCTGTCTCATCTTTGTTGAAAGTATTAAGGCATTTGATGATATGATATCCGAATTCCGTCTCCACGATATCGCTGATCTCGTCCTTACCAAGATTAAATGCAGCCGTCTCGAAAGCTTCCGCCATCTCTCCTTTGCCGAAAGAGTAAGTTGCCTTATCATCCTCACTGTAGCGCCGGATCAGCTCATCGAAATCTTCTCCTTCCTGTGCCAGCCCAAGCACTTCACACGCTTCCTCGTAAGCGTTCCTCTTTGCCTGCTCCGTGTATTCTATCTTCTTGCCGGTGCCATCCAGCGCGTATGTCTTAATCAGTATATGCTGTACTGTAATTGTCCGTGCCTCATCATCACTGATCTCAGGATTAATATCTTTGATCGTATACTGATACACCTTCTCCGCCAGCGCGAACTCTGTATACAATTCGCTGATTGTCTTCTCCGACACTCCCATACTCTCTATCTCCGTGTCATTGAGTGAACTGTAGTAGGTGTTTGCCGCATTTTCTACCTGCGCTTTCTCCTCGTCGCTAAGTTCTACTTCATACCGCTTTGCCATCAAATTCATGGTTTTGATGCGGGCAATCTGCGCCAGTGCAATATCCTTTACATTCTGTTGAAGCGTCACACCGTCAACATTGGTTTCCCAGATTTCTGTGCCGTATACACTCTCATACCTGTTCTGGATATTCGTCAGATACACCATAATCTCAGGAAGTGAACAGGAACTTGTCTCGATCCGGAATACCTCGTCTTTATTAAATCCGGTAGTGAGTACCACTTTGGTGCCGACACTATCTTTGTTTCCGCATCCTGTCAGATTTACGGTCGCTATACACAATGCCAGCGCTATTCCGGCATATTTTTTCCATCTGTTTTTTATCATATATTCAGGTTCCTTCTACTTGCTCTTTCATATGCTGCCCCTGCCATGGCATATCAATTCATGTCCCACGCCACATAACAGCCCTTTTACAAATGGGCTGCTATCATCTTATGACGTTTCCCCATTTATCATACCACACTTCGCCGTTCGTCAGTACATAATCTTCACCCGTAAGAATCGCATGAATATAATCTGCTGCCGACGCCAGCTTTCTTTTAAACGCAACTCCGCCGCCGAATAGATGCACGCCATGAATATCAGACCCCGCACTTATAGGCAGACCATGCTTACGGGCATAGTCGATCGCCTTGTCATCGAACAGCGGATTATTGTGTCCTCCGCTTTTGGAATTGGAATGAGTGGCATTGACCCCTTCCACACCGTCCACCCACTCAGGATACAAACGAACCTCCGGAATATAGGACTCCTCCCTGAAGGGATGGGCATGTATCACCATACCGCCCGCCTCATGCACAAGCCGATACTGCTCTTCCACATCTATCTTTAAAAGCTGCGGATGAGCTCTCATCCACGCAGGATCGATACCGTAAAGCAGAAACTCTGTCCCCTGATATCCGGCTTCATATCCGAAAAACACATCCAGCCCGATGCGGTCGCCCTCCTGCTTGGCATGTTCATACCCCAACGCAAAGGTATCCACCCATTCCTCCCACGGCAGTCCTCTGTCAACAGCAGTATTTCCGCCCCAGTTATGGTCTGTCACAAAAATACCACTGTAACCGTATTCCTTGCACGCTCTCGCCATCTCTTCCCCAGAGTTCCTCGCACAGGCACTGGATTCCGAAGTATGCAGATGCGTCTCATATAAGTATGGATATTTTTCCCGCATTGATGTATTCATCTCTACTCCATTCCAAGAAAAAGGATTAAATTGCATGCCGAAAGCATCCCAACCTAATCCCCTTGCTTCTTAATCTTTACACTGCTTTGTCTCTTATCATAAACAATATTTCATACTAATCATCCATTCTTACTCAACCTGCGAGTTTGAGCGCAAGCACAAACTTGCGATTGAAAAATCTTTGATTTTTCAATCTATTATTTGATTACTTGGATCCATCCCTCAGGCGCTTCGATGCGTCCCATCTGAATTCCTGTTAATGTATCATACAGCTTCTTGGTGATCGGTCCCATCTCACTCATACCGCTGGGTAACTCAATCTCCCTGCCATGATCTACAATCTTGCCCACCGGAGAGATCACTGCTGCCGTACCACACAGACCACACTCTGCAAAATCCTTCACTTCCTCAAACGCAACTTCTCTCTCTTCTACTTCCAGACCGAGATAATCCTTGGCAACCACCATCAGCGAACGTCTCGTGATTGAAGGAAGGATGCTGCCGGATTTCGGTGTTACGACTTTATTATCTTTTGTCACAAACAGGAAGTTCGCACCGCCTGTCTCCTCTACATTTGTTCTGGTCGCAGCATCCAGATACATATTCTCGTCATAACCTTCCGCATGTGCTGTCATAATGGCATGCAGGCTCATTGCATAGTTAAGACCGGCCTTAATATGACCTGTACCGTGCGGCGCCGCTCTGTCAAAATCACTCACTTTGATGGTCAAAGGCTTCACACCGCCTTTAAAGTAAGGACCTACCGGTGTGGTGAAAATCCTGAACTGATACTCGTCTGCAGGCTTCACACCGATCACGGATGAACTTCCGAACATATAAGGACGAATATATAAAGTTGCCCCCGAACCATAAGGAGGTACATACGCTTCATTTGCAGCTACCGTGTCCACTACAGCCTGCACAAAACGCTCCTTAGGAAATACCGGCATCTCCAGCCTCTTACAGGAGTCTTCCATACGCTGTGCATTTAAGTCCGGCCGGAAAGTTACGATGCGTCCGTCTTCCGTAGTATACGCCTTCATACCCTCGAAACATGTCTGTGCGTACTGCAAAACGCCGGCACATTCATTAATCACAATATTGGCATCAGATATAAGCGCACCCTCGTCCCATGCTCCGTTCTTATAATTCGCAACAAATCTCTTATCCGTCTCCTGATAACTGAACCCGATATTTGCCCAGTCGATGTTCTTTTTTTCCATCTTCTCCTCACTCCTTTTCTCAAAGTGCAACTAATATTCTTTTCTAATATTATACCTTTATCCTCAAAAGTCAAGATGCGATTCCCGGCATGCAATCTTACAACACCGCATTGACCACATCCAGCGCAACATCATAAGCATAATCCTTCACTGCCTTCTCACACAGACGAAGCATCTTCTTGTCTGACTCCGGACGATCATATTTCTTCAATTCCTCGATTTTCTCATTGACACTGTCCCCGTCAAAATCATCCAGACGATCTGCAAGCTCCCTCAGAGCCTTCTTCCAATCATTCTCCGTGATTGTCAGATTTTCTTTTTCTTTCTCTCTTCCGCCTGCTTCCTCTGCATCCGCCTCTGCCTGTGCCTCGTTATCCAGATATACCTTTAAGCTGATACGCATGTTTTTCATCATATTAAAGAGAATCGGGGAACGGACTTCCACATCCTCCAAACGTCCCGCCTTGCTCATTTTCTCTAATTCAAACGCCTCATCTGCCAGACCATCAGCGCCGACATTGCGCGCATTGCCCTTTAGGGAATGGACAATAATGGCATATCCCGGCATATCACCTTTTTTCAGGAAATCACGCAATGCCTCTTCCTTTTCCTTCAGGATCAGATGAAAATCGTGGAGGACCTTACTGTAGAGCGCTTTATCGCCTCCCATATATTTGAGTCCGTTTCGGATATTAAAGCCCATCACATATAACTGGCTCTCTCTGATATCTAACGCCAGTTCAGCCTCTTCTTTCGCGTAGTCTCTCTCCATATTCTGTGCCTGTGTCAGATAGACTACATTGTCCGGCAGATATTCGATCAGCATGTTCTCGAACTTATCCGCATCAATGGGCTTTGTCAGATAATCCTGAAATCCTTCATTGAGGTAAAACTCTCTGGCGCCCGCCACCGCATTTGCCGTCAATGCAATCACCGGAATGTCCGCTGAGGGATTACCCTCCAGTGCCTTGATCGCATGCAGTGTCTCTACACCGTCCATCACCGGCATCATATGATCCAGACAAATCAAATGATAAGTCTTACGTTTAATCAACTCCAGACACTCTTCACCGCTGCCCGCCACATCAATCTGCAGTCTGGTCTGCTTGAGCAGTCCCTGTGCCACAGCCAGATTCATGGCATTGTCATCAACGATCAATATTCTTCCCATGGGCGCAATAAATTTCTGCTTATAATTCTCGGTGCTGTGCAGGCTCTCATTATACTGTTTTTCAAAATCACCTAAAGGCGTATTGTCAATTACTTTCTGTACAATACTGAAAGAAAACTCGGATCCTTTACCATAGGTACTCTGCACTTCCAGTCTGCCGCCCATCATCTCAACCAATCTGTTAGTGATTGCAAGACCAAGCCCCGTCCTGTCTTTCTTACTTCTGACCGTGGTATCCATCCGTTGGAAAACACCAAATAATTTCGGTATATCTGACTCCTTGATACCAATACCCGTATCTTTGACAGAAAGGTCCAGCTCTATCACATCCTCAGATATTTGTTTCCATCCAAGATGCAGCCGTATTTTACCCTTCTCCGTATATTTCATGGCATTGGATAACAGATTGGAAATGATCTGGCGGATATGAATCTCGTCTCCTGATAATTTATAAGGAATATCCTTTGCAATATCCAGTTCAAGTTCCAGCTTCTTCTTGCGAAGCTGCATGGAAATACCGTTGATCAGATCATTCAGAAGAGAACTGATATCATATATTCCCTCCATTAGATTCATCTGCCCGGCTTCTAACTTGGTGAAATCCAATATATCACTGACTAGTGTAAGCAGAATATTTCCCGCCTGTCTGATATCCAGTGCGTATTCTTTAATTGCCTCATCCTGACTCTCCCTGATAATCAACTCATTTAATCCAAGAATCGTGTTGATAGGCGTTCTCAGTTCGTGAGACATATTCGCCAAAAAAATATCTCTGGCGCTCTTCGCCTTCTCAGCGGCATTAATCGCCTCTTCCAGTTCCACGTTTTTCTGTTCAAGCTGCTCCTTCGCCTGAAGCAGTGTGGAGACCTGCTCCCCCTTGCTTGCTGCTGTCGCCTGTTCAGTCTGCCCCATACTTTTTCCCTTCCTTGTTTATAATCCCCTATCATTTCCTGCGTTCATATTTCACAAATTCATATGCAATATCAAAATATGTTTGTTCCTCACTGTCCGCCGTAATCTCCCACTCTCCGGTCTCATCCAGATTCGGGAAATAGGCATCCGCCTCATATGTGTGATCAATCTTCGTCACATGCGCCACGTCACAGTAGGGCAGCATCATACGGTAGACGCTCTCCCCTCCGATGATATAGACATCCTCACCCGGATAATCTTTAAGCTTTTCCAAAAGTTCCTCTTTGCTGTGTACGATGATCGCATCCTTCACCTGATAATCCGGGTTCGTGGACAAAATAATATTGGTCCGGTTCTTTAAAGGCATCCCCTGTGGAAAAGTCTCAAGTGTTTTCCTCCCAAGTACCACTACTTTGCCCGTAGTTTCCTGCCGGAAAAATTTGTGATCCGCCGGAATGCTGACGAGCAGACTGTTCTTACAGCCGATTGCCCAGTTATTATCTACTGCTACGATTAAATTCATATTTTCCTCCACGCGCTTACATTATGTAAACCATTACACTGCGATTGGTATATTCTCTATCTGCGGACCTGTAACATAATTCTCCACCTTCACATCATTTCTGGTAAATTCATAGAAGTCCTTGATCTCCGGGTTAAGCCAGAATGCCGGAGCATCATAAACCGGTCTTGCGATCAATTCCCGGATGATCGGAATATGTCTGTCGTAAATATGTGCATCCGCAATCACATGAACCAGCTCTCCCACTTCCATTCCACATACCTGAGCCAGCATATGTACCAGTACCGCATACTGCACCACATTCCAGTTGTTTGCGGCAAGCACATCCTGCGAACGCTGGTTTAAGACTGCATTCAGCGTCAGCTTATCACGCCCTTTCTTCTGGGTCACATTGAAAGTCATGCTGTAGGCACAAGGATACAGATTCATCTCGTGAAGATCCTGATGCACATAAATATTTGTCATGATGCGGCGGCTGAAAGGATTGTTCTTCAAATCATAGATTACGCGGTCAACCTGATCCATCATCCCCTCCTTATACTGATGTTTCACTCCCATCTGATACCCGTACGCCTTACCGATGGAACCGTCCTCATCTGCCCACTCATCCCAAATATGGCTGTGCAGATCATTGACATTGTTGGATTTCTGCTGCCAGATCCACAACACCTCATCGGTCGCACTCTTTAATGCAGTCCTGCGGAGTGTCATAATCGGAAATTCCTGCGCCAGATCATATCTATTGACCACGCCAAACTTCTTCACCGTGTATGCCGATGTTCCGTCCGGCCAATGGGGTCTTACTTTCTCCCCCTCAGTGCTTGTCCCGTTCTCCAGAATATCCTTACACATATTTATAAAAATGTGATCCGCTGCGCTCATACTTTATCCCATCCTCTTTCTTCTATACAAATTTATCTCAGACAAGGAAGAATGCCCGCTGCAAACGGCATTCTTTTGGACATAACTTTATGTCCTATCCCACTTATCACAAAGCGAATTGATCTGATCCGCGAATTTCGCAAGATCCTTATTCGCTGCACCCTCATTCTTATGTATGATGGCAATAAGCCTCTGCCCGCTGGCAAGCAGCCTTGCAAAGACATCGGAGATGCCTCTTACCTTCTTCTTAACTGCAACCGGCTCAGCCTCATAGATGAATGTACCTTCAATCAGATCAAACCGCGTACCACTGTAAGGTGCATAGGCTTCAATTCCATGTTCAATTTTCAGGCATTCCGTAAATAACTTGCAGACGCTGTCCTCGCCGTGCACCACGAATACCTTCTGCGGTTTATTCTTAAATCCCTTGACCCATCTAAGCAGTCCGCTCTTGTCCGCATGTCCGCTCATACCAATCAGCTTCATGATCTGTGCACGGATCTCAATCTGTTCTCCGAACAATTTTACATCCTTGGCACCCTCTACAATATGCCTGCCCAGCGTTCCCGCTGCCTGATAACCCACGAACAGAATCGTACACTCCGGTCTCCACAGATTATGCTTCAAGTGATGTCTGATGCGCCCTGCCTCACACATACCGGACGCAGATATGATTACCTTGGGGCTGTTCTCAAAGTTGATCGCCTTGGATTCCTCACTTGTGATCGCCAGTCGAAGCCCCGGAAAAGCAATAGGGTTGATTCCATGTTCTACCAGATCCATCGATACCTCATCAAAGCATTCATGCTCATTTTTCTGGAAGATACCGGTTGCCTCCACCGCCAGCGGGCTGTCCACATAGACCATAAAGTCCTCATGGCCTTTCACCAGTCTGTCCGCCTTAATCTGCCGCAGGAAATAAAGCAGTTCCTGTGTTCTTCCGACTGCAAAAGAAGGGATCACCACGTTACCGCCCTTGTCAAAAGTCGTCTGTAATATCTTCGTAAGTTCTCCTATGTAGTCCGGTTTCTCTGTGCTGTGCAGTCTGTCACCGTAAGTTGACTCCATAACCACATAATCTGCTTCTTCCGTCAATTTAGGATGCTTGATAAGCGGCTGTCCAGTATTACCGATATCACCGGAAAAGACGATCTTCTTCGTAACGCCATCTTCCGTTGCCCAGACTTCAATACTGGAGGAGCCAAGCAGATGTCCGATATCCGTAAACCTTATCTGCACTCCGTCGCAGACCGTGATCATGCTCTCATAGTCACATGGTACAAGCCTCTTGATTGCTCCGTCCGCATCTTCCATAGTATAGACAGGCTCTATCACCGCGTTATCGGCGCTTCTCTTCGCCTTACGGTTCTTCCATTCTGCCTCCTGCATCTGGATATGCGCACAGTCGCGAAGCATGATACTGCACAGATCACAGGTCGCCGCCGTGGCAAAAATACTGCCTCTGAATCCTCTGGCATACAGTAAAGGAAGCATACCCGAATGATCGATATGCGCATGTGTCAGAAACACATAATCAATCAAAGCGGCATCTACCGGCAGTTCATGGTTCTCAAAAACTTTAGCCCCCTGTTCCATACCGTAATCGACTAAGATATTTTTCTCTCCGACGCGCATGTAATGACAACTGCCTGTAACCTCATGATCGGCACCGATAAACATAAGTTCCATAAGAAGCCCCTCCTTAAAGAAATCTTGTAAAAAACGCTTTAATTCATAAAAAATTCTCAATATATTATTTATCATACCATTTTTTAAATTATGCGTAAATAAATTTCCGCAACTCAGACTCTTTTTTCCATACTATAT
>CAMXBD010000017.1 GCA_947179245.1 uncultured Lachnospiraceae bacterium
TGGTTGTGGGGAAGCCAAACTCCCTTCCTCTTAAGAACATATGAGATTTTTAAATCCTTGATTACAATACATTTCTTTACCTGCAATGGCAACTTTACCAATAGGCGCTCTTGAAGACAAAATTACTGTTCCTTTAGGAAATGATCGCAAACCAGTTTTTTGAACAGCCGCATCCGTTATTTTTCGCTGACTTTCCTCAATAATATATGTCTCATCTGTTAATTCTGCTGGTGTTATCCAGCTAATATCCCCGTTCCAATATTCATCCACTCCCGTCTTAGGAGTGCTGCCAGAAACGATTTCACATATTTTTCCTAATTTTACTCGCTCCACAATCTAATCTCCACATTTTTAACAAATCATGTTATTCTCTCTTTTACTGCCTCTAGTTCATACAATGTATCCGAATCAATATCAATGCACTTAGAATTATCTCTATTACCAGACACATCCCACGCCAAAGTATCATTCATAATAGTGCATGCGTTTATGAAAAAAGTGATATCTTTTAAAACTTCAAATACTTCCTTCTCCAATAAGGGGTTTACATCATAGCAAACAATTTTACCATCTTCAAAATATACATATACTGTATACTCCTCTGTTGGAACAACTTGAACAATTTTAGGAAACATGCTGTCTCCTCCCATTCTACATTCCCACGAATCTTTTATTTAATGCAATTCATGACAACCGTAATCATCCTATTCTTTGCCAAATAAATTCTGATTCGTCTCCAAAACGCATTTTTGCAATAACGTCTCTGCATTCGTCATATGAAAGTTGATAAGTGGCAGCATTTCCCTTTGGTCTTGCCATATTTTGATTGTCATAAGAATCCAGCATATCAAGTGCTTCACTATACTTTTCTATAACATTCAAATAAAGTATTGCGGTGAACGTGAAGCGCTTTTTCACTTCTGTCAAAAATTTCGGCAGAAGTACTTTTATCTATTTCTGTTCTCTATAGCAAATTCGCATTGCATTCTCATAATCTAAATTGATTTTCGTTTTTCAAATACTTATAATGTCTTTATACCCTGTGTCTGGTATTTTTATATTCCTTAAAACATCATATAAATATCTAAACACCAATCTCCATCAAAATAAAAGCTGTTTCGATACATTTTCCTTGACATATTTACAATATCAATATATGATAATAGAAAAAGAAATGGGTTTTTCGACCGTACAGCTTATTGCTCAAGCGGGGTGCTCGTTTCTTTTTTTATTCTTACAATATCATATAAATATTTTTTGCCATCTTCCGCACACCTTATCAACATACGTACCTTAAATACGTTATATCTTTCAATTTTTCCTAACTCATCGTACACTGGCAACGCAAATCTTGCGTCATAGCGATTCCAACCGTATTTTGCGTCATGGATATGCTTCTCTTCATAATTATTTGAAAAGGTTGGATGAGTCGCAATTTGAATCATCTGTGACACCCCTTGAGTCGCATTCGCTTTTGCTTTAGCCAATGTCCCTTTTAAACTGGCTGTATCTTGCGAACCAACATATTCATCAGGAAAATCCTTTCCAATATGTATCTTTTCAGATGTTTCCGCTATCACATAACTTTCTCCAACATATTGCTTTAGGAACTGTTCTACCTCTCTCCAATTAATTTTTCTTTTCCCTTTAAATCTAATATTATCAATCAGTACTATTTCTTTACCAGCCATATCTTCTATAATCTTTACATGTCTGTCCAAATATTTTCTCCTTCTGTTTTCCATAGAGTACAATCGTACTTTTTATGTATCCCATAACTCCGCCTACTTCCCAAGCATCTTCCTAAGCTCAGCCATCTCCGCCTGTATCTGCGTCTCCAACTGTTCTATCCGTCCCATAATAACATCCGTAGGCTCATACTCTACTTTCTCATACACAATCTCTTTGTACTTATTAATAGAAAGGTCGTAATCATTAGAGACAATCTCATTCACCGGTACAAAGAAACTCTGCTCTGTCCTTGCCCTGTCAGCCTCCGCATCCAAATTATGAAACCTGTTAATAATATCGGGAATATCACATTCCGGCACTTCCTGTCTCTTATCATCCAGACTGAATCCATCGGCTTTCATATCGTAGAACCATACCTTGTCCGTTCCACCGTTGCCAGTCTTCGTGAATACAAGGATAGCCGTCGAAACTCCGGCGTATGGCTTAAATACTCCACTCGGCATAGAAATGACAGCATTCAGTTTGTTATGCTCCAGAATTTCTTTTCTGATTTCCTTATGCGCATTACTGCTGCCAAACAGTACGCCATCCGGTACAATAACCGCCGCTCTGCCACCCTTTTTCAATATACGGAGGAATAATGCAAGGAAAAGCAATTCTGTCTTTTTTGTTTTTGTAACTTTAAGCAGATCGGCAGACACCGCCTCATAGTCAAGGCTCCCCTTAAAAGGCGGATTTGCAAGTACAAGACTATATTTTTCAATATCGGCATTCTGTTCCGATAAGCTGTCGCGATAAGAAATATTCGGATTATCGACACCATGCAAAAGCATATTCATCGCACCAATACGGAGCATGGTTCTGTCCATATCATTTCCATAAAACATGTTATTATTGAAATGGTTACGCAACTGTTCATTTAGGAACATATCTGCATGGTTTTCCCGAAGATATTGTTGTGCTTCAATCAGAAATCCGGCGCTTCCCATAGCCGGATCAATGATCATGTCCTCCGGCTGTGGTTTTACCAATGCAACCATCATCTTAATAATATGCCTCGGAGTTCTGAACTGACCGTTCGTTCCTGCCGTTGCAACTTTTGACAGTAAATACTCGTACAAATCACCTTTAGAATCTTCATCGCCAAGTTCTAATTTATCAATTCCATCTACGATTTTGGAAAGCATTGCCGCGGTGGGAATTTTAAAAATCGCGTCACCCATATAGCGTGCATATGCGGAATCTCCGTCCTGATGCAAGTTTTTGATAAACGGAAACACACCGTTTGCAACAGTTTCATACATTTCCTCAGCAGAACCCAGATTCTTAAATGTACTCCATCTGTATTTCTGGCATTCATCCGGGAACATGGACTCGAATGGTACTCCTAGGAAATTAGCTTCATTCTCTTTTGTTGTCTCAACCTCGTCCAACTGTTTAATGAACAACAGATAAGTAAACTGTTCAATCACGTCTAATGGATTTGTAATCCCGCCTGTCCAGAATGTTTCCCATATTCTGTCAATTTTGTTTCGTAATTCACCTGTAATCATACCATTCTCCGCTTTTGTAATATTATTGTAATCATTGTAGCACAATCATTTGTGTATTTCACTAACTTCCTACAAAGCACATTTCAAAATAATGCTATATTTACATACAAATAAATTAAATAGAAATATATCGTATCAAAACCTGCAAATGCAAAAAAGGCGAACAATAACAGGTGTCATCGTCCGTCCTTTAAAGATTTATTAATTTTTGTTCAAACTCAAGTTCATACAAATTCCATCCAACTTAAAACTCTCATTTTATTCCACATATATATTGGCTCAGCTATCACATATGCAGTACTGCCTCTTCAAACTCCTGCTCTGTTTCAACAAAATGATATGGCTCATACTCCCCATATGCCGACGGACGGCTAATTGTCACCAACTGAACCGTATCATATCCCACAGCCTGCAACAGCTTTTCTTTAAACTCTGCTAAGTGCTGTCCATGTGCTGTCTGCAATGCTAAGCATCCTACATCATTAAATTTCTTCGCAACTAAATAACACATCTTCCAACACCTCCTTAAATTCACTCTCATTTTTGATTCTAGCACCTTCATATGCCTGACGCAATGCACAACCAAGATAATTTTGATATTTCCTTTTGTAAACATATTTATGCAGCCAATTATTAAACTGTCTATCATAATATGTATTATACTGAATTTCTATCGGATAATGAAAACTACTCAATTGAAAATAGATATGTACCCCTCTATAACCATCATCATTCGCCTTTCCATCTGACATATTTGCTACACGAATATGCTTGCAAGTTTCTACTCTTAATACATCCTCATAATTATCGCATAGAGTACGAAATCCTAACATATCATTAAAAACTTTTGCAACCTGATGATTCGGATAATATCTTTCATACCTTAATCTTGCCGATTGAATGCTTTTTTATACGATAATCTATTGTCATATCATGAAGGTATTCACAAATCTCATACCATTTATTCACTTCTACCAGTTCATTCAACAACATATTTTTATCAAAATAATGTAAATTCTTCTTTAACCGTATACCAATATCCGACTTATAAGACAAATCCCTTAACAGTGCAAAAGATAAGCCATCTCTTCTTAGTATATTATCCAAAATTAGCCACTTCATCACTCACGATACTTTACGACGCTCCTTTATAATATAACAAGCTAATACTGATTCCACTCTCAAATATATCTGACAAAAAACGCTAATCCAACCTTTTTATATATTTATCTACATTAAATCTTATTGGAACTTTTTTTGTTTGTATCTCCTCAGCATTTTTCACATGTTTAAACAGTGATTCTTTTTATCATTACAGAAAACATCCCATATTAGCTATAAAAACCAATATGGGATATCATTGCCTCTTCATCATTGTATTCTATCTATTTTCATTCTTCTCAATATATCAATTCTCCCCCATCTTCACCAGCTTCGCGCTCTGATCCGCCGCAATACACGCATCAAGTATCTCCTGAATATCGCCGTTCATCACCTTATCCAGCTTATATATGGTAAGGTTGATGCGGTGATCCGTAACGCGCCCCTGCGGGAAGTTATAGGTTCTGATTTTCTCCGAACGGTCGCCCGTACCAATCTGGCTTCGGCGCATCTCCGCCTCCGCGTCGTGGCGCTGCTGCTGTTCAATGTCGTAAAGTTTTGCTTTCAGCAGAGCAAAAGCCTTCGCCTTGTTCTGAATCTGGGACTTCTCCGTCTGGCTGTACACCACAATGCCTGTCGGATAGTGGGTCAGACGAACCGCCGAATCTGTTGTATTGACACACTGTCCACCGTTACCGGAGGCTCTCATAACATCTATTCGTATATCTTTATCTTCAATAACGATATCAATATCCTCATCCACCTCAGGCATAACGGCAACACTGATCGTCGATGTATGGATACGTCCGCCGCTCTCCGTCTCTGGCACGCGCTGTACACGATGCACACCGCTCTCATATTTCAATACGGAATAAGCGCCCTGCCCAGTCACCATGAAGGTAACACTCTTCATACCGCCGATTCCAATTTCCTCCACTTCCATGGTTTCCACTTTCCATCGTCTGCCTTCTGCATAATGCACATACATACGATAAATTTCAGCCGCAAACAGCGCTGCCTCATCGCCGCCCGCACCTGCACGGATCTCCACAATGACATTCTTCTCATCGTTAGGGTCTTTAGGCAGAAGCAGAATCTTCAACTCATGCTCCAACTCTTCCACACGCTTCTTGGCTGTGGAAAGTTCTTCTTTCAGCATCTCACGCATATCTTCATCCGACTCGCTCTCCAGCATAGCAACGGAATCCTCGATATCCTGATTACACTTTTTATATTCTTTATAAGCATTCACGATAGGTGTCAGATTACTCTGCTCCTTCATGAGCGCACGGAAACGATCCTGATTATCCGCAACGGTAGGCTCACTCAGCTCATTCATAATCTCCTCAAATTTTCTTAATAAATCTTCTAACTTGTCAAACATAACTACCTCCTGTTTGCGCTATATACACCATGCACAACTCTGTCGAGTCCCGCAAAATCCTTAACAACTTCAACTTCCGTATATCCCGCCTTCTCCATGAGCGCACCGACTTCCTCACCCTGATCATATCCGATCTCGAAGAAAAGCATTCCTTCACTATTTAAATAGTCTCCCGCTTGGGCTATAATCTCACGATAAAAGAAAAGTCCGTCTTCTTGTCCGTCCAATGCAAGACGTGGTTCATGTTCTTTTACTTCCGGCATCAAGGTATCTATAACGCCTGTTTTTATATAAGGTGGATTGGAAACGATAATATCAAACTTCTCGCAGGAGTCCAACTGCTCAAACAAATCACTCCGCAACAGTTCGATCTGCCTTCCGGATATCAATTCATCATCCATACTGCCATCACCTGCACTGTGCTCTCTGCCCTGTCCCAGAATTTTCTCCGCATTCACCTTTGCAACCTGCAAAGCTTCCTCGGAAATATCAACACCCACTCCCGTGCAGTCATTGGAATAATGCAGAAGACTCAGCAAAATACATCCAGAACCGGTACACATGTCCAGCAGTCTCATGCCATCATGAAGATAGCGCATAACTTCCTCTACAAGCACTTCCGTATCCTGTCTTGGAACAAGCACATTCTTATTAACAATAAAAGTCAGTCCCATAAAGTCCTGTTCACCTGTAATATGCTGTAATGGCACATGCTTTTTACGCTCTGCAATGCACACTCTATACCGCTCATACTCTTCCTGCAATACGCTCCGGTCCCCGTGAGCCAGCAGCGTATTTCTGTCTGTGCCGCAGCACCACTCAAGCAGTAACCTCGCATCCTGCTTTGCCTCTGAAATCTCTACTTCCTCCAGTTGTTCCAATCCCCACTGGTAAGTTTCCTGATATGTCAGCTTCTCATTATATAACATGCGTTATCACCATTATATTGATATTTGCCAAATCATCACTCGTCTTCTTCTGACCTTTTATATTCTTCCGGTGTTTCGTCTTTTTCCAGCACTTCGTCTTCTTCCAGCTCTTCGTCTTCTTCCGGCGCTTCATCATCTCTCAGCCAAGAATCGTCTACCTCATATCCGAACGCCTCATACAAGTATGCTTTCCAGTCAAAGACTGCCTCTACCGCCGCGATGGCAACCTCTGCCATGCTTTCATCCGGCTCTTTGGTCGTAAGCCTCTGCAGCCACATTCCCGGTGCAGAAATAATTCTGACTAATATATTATTACTCCTGCCTGCCAGACGAATAATCTCATAAGAAATACCCGCAATCACAGGAATAAGTGCAATACGGATCAATACACGGTACACCGGATTATCCACTCTGATAAAGAAAAACAGAATGACGCTCACCAGCATGACAAACAGTAAGAAACTGGTTCCACACCGTTTATGCTGTTTGGAACTTCTCATAACATTCTTAACTGTCAGTGGACGCCCTTTTTCAATGCAATTAATGCATTTATGCTCTGCGCCATGATACATATAAACACGCTTGATATCCTTCATCAATGAAATACTGAGTACATATCCTACAAAAATCACAATACGAAGCACACCCTCTATGATCGCCATAAAAGAAGCATTTCTGATATACTCTTCAAAGAGCGAAGTCACATAGTATGGCAGCACCATAAAAATAGCGATTGCAAGCGCAAATGAAATTATCATGACAATAGCGCTGAACACTTTATCCGCCTTATCCTTGAAAAGCTTGTGAAATGCTTTGTCCGCCACAGTCTCCTTGGCATCCTCATCTTCATAAAAAGCCGCCGAAAAATTTAAACTCCGCATTCCCAGAATCAAAGAATCCACAAACTGAAAAATACCGCGGATAAACGGAATATTTAGAAGTTTGCTTCCGTGTGCGATACCGATATAATGCTCAACTTCCACCTCAATCTCTCCATTGGGCTTCCTGACCGCCACGGCATACTGATCTTTATTTTTCATCATGATTCCTTCCAGCACCGCCTGTCCGCCGATCCCGGAATATTTCATCTTTTTCTTCTTAGCCATTGTGTATTCCTCATTCTTTATACCTATTTCTCAACCCAGAAGAATGCCTCGCTGCAAGCGGCATTCTTCTAAACATGACTTAGTTATACTTAGACTGTGTTCTATGCTGTCTTAGTATAACTTCATGTTATAAGAAAAGGTTGAGATATGCACCTCAACCTTTTTGTACAAACTTATTTGCTTTCCACACCGTACTTCTTGTTGAACTTATCAATACGTCCACGAGCCTGTGCTGCTTTCTGCTGTCCTGTGTAGAACGAATGGCACTTGGAACAAACTTCAACGTGAATCTCCGGTTTCGTAGAACCGGTCACAAATGTGTTACCGCAGTTGCACGTTACTGTTGCCTGATAATATTCAGGATGGATTCCTTCTTTCATCTTGACACCATACTCCTTTTCTAAACTAATAAAGTAAATAGACGTTACCGTCATTCCTATTTCTCATCCCATGCCACCGTAAATCGACAGCTTCTACATTGTAGCATAGGAGTTTCGGGTATGCAAGACTTTTATCAAAGAAATTTAATCAAATTAGATAAATTTAATCTTTTTTACCATATTGACAAACTCAAAGTTGTTCTTAGTTCTTGCAAACATATCCAATACTTTTTCCACGGCTTCGTCCGCCTTCATCCCGTTTAATGCCTTACGGATAATATTGATGGCTTCCAGTTCATCCGGTGAAAGCAGAAGATCCTCCCTCCGGGTGCTGGATTTCGGTATATCGATTGCCGGAAATACTCTCTTTTCGGACAATTTACGGTCAAGAACCATCTCCATATTACCGGTTCCCTTAAATTCCTCGTAAACTACATCGTCCATCTTGCTTCCTGTCTCTACCAGCGCAGTCGCAAGAATGGTCAGGCTGCCGCCTTCTCTCATGTTACGCGCCGCACCAAAGAAACGCTTAGGCATATGTAACGCTGCCGGATCAAGACCACCGGAGAGAGTACGTCCGCTAGGCGGAACTACCAGATTGTATGCTCTCGTCAGCCGGGTGATACTGTCTAAGAGAATCACCACATCACGTCCATGCTCCACGAGACGCTTCGCACGCTCAATTACCATCTCGGACACCCTCTTGTGATGTTCCGGTAACTCATCAAAAGTAGAATAGATAACTTCCACATTCGGTCCTTCGATTGCTTCCTTAATATCTGTTACTTCCTCCGGACGTTCATCGATCAACAGAATGATCAGATGCGCATCCGATGCTGTTCTTGTAATAGATTTCGCTACTTCTTTTAATAAAGTAGTCTTACCAGCTTTAGGCGGAGATACAATCATACCTCTCTGTCCTTTACCTACCGGACTCATCAAATCCATAATACGCATCGCTACTGAAGCTCCGGGCGTTTCCAGTTTCAATCTCTCATTAGGGAATATAGGCGTCAGATCCTCGAAATTCGGTCTGCGCATCGCCACCTCCGGCGGATAGCCGTTAATAGATTTTACATATAAAAGAGCGCTGAACTTCTCATTCTGTGTCTTAACTCGCGTATTCCCCTCTAAAATATCACCTGTTTTTAAACCAAAACGTCGAATCTGGCTGGGCGCCACATAAACGTCATTTTCACCGGGCAGATAATTCTCACAGCGTATAAATCCGAACCCGTCACTCATAACTTCCAAAATACCGCTTGCAGTAATGCCGCTGTCTAATTCTGCCGGAAACTTCTCTTCCTCTGCCCCGTCTTTCTTAGGGGGAACTACCGACTTCACCGCCACTTCTTTGCCTGCCGCCTTGTCCTTCTCATCCTCTGCCAGCATAGCCTCCACAATCTCCGCTTTCTTCATGGTAGAAGTGCCTTTGATGCCTCTCGTCTTCGCAATCGCCTTAAGATCGGCAAGCGCCAATGATTCATACTTTTCTCTCATACATGCCTCCTGTATTTTAATAAATCATCTATATACATTCTTCCGTATACATTCTTTCGTCTAGGGATTTATTACCTGATGTGTCAATCGAAATGATCTATCTTCGTTATTGCACATTATACACTACCTTTTATAAAATAGAAAGTATTTTTTTGTTATTGCACTGAAATTACAAATATTATATGATGTACACGGTGGCAATGAGCAGTGCCATCCCAATTTTACACATTAAATCAAGATTTAAGAAACGAGGTGCTCCATGACAACGAGCGAAAAAGCATTAAAATTACACGAACAATGGCACGGCAAGCTTGAAACAGTATCCAAGACCCCCGTTAAGACAAGAGAAGACTTATCCTTTGCCTACACACCGGGCGTCGCAGAACCATGCAAGGTAATCGCACAGGATAAGGAAGCTGCCTACACCTACACTTGGAAATCTAATACCGTTGCGGTAGTATCCGACGGAAGCGCTGTATTGGGTTTAGGCAATATCGGACCTTACGCAGCCATGCCTGTTATGGAGGGCAAAGCCGTATTATTCAAGGAATTTGGCGGTGTCAACGCTGTTCCAATCTGTTTGGACACGCAGGATACCGAGGAGATCATCAAGGCTGTCACTTATCTTGCTCCCGGTTTTGGCGGCATTAATTTAGAGGACATCAGCGCTCCCCGCTGTTTCGAGATTGAGGAACGCTTAAAAGAAATATTGAATATTCCTGTTTTCCACGATGATCAGCACGGAACAGCCATTGTTGTTCTTGCAGGCATCATCAACGCCTTGAAAGTTGTCGGAAAACAGAAAGAGAACTGCAAAGTTGTGGTCAATGGCGCCGGAAGCGCCGGTGTTGCCATCACAAAACTTTTGTTAAATTACGGTTTTATAAATGTGATTATGTGTGATAAGGTAGGTATAATAAGCAAAAATACCGAGGGTTTAAACTATATGCAGCAAAAAATGTCTGAGGTAACCAATCCAAACAACGAGACTGGTTCCCTTGCAGATGCTTTGAAAGGCGCAGACATTTTCGTAGGTGTCTCCGCACCAAATATCGTAACACCCGATATGGTATCATCCATGAACCATGATTCCATCCTGTTCGCCATGGCAAATCCGGTTCCTGAAATCATGCCGGATGCCGCTAAAGCCGCAGGCGCCAGAGTGGTCGGCACGGGCCGGTCCGACTTCCCTAATCAGGTCAACAACGTAGTTGCTTTTCCCGGCATCTTCAAAGGAGCTTTGGAGGGACGCGCTGTACAGATCACAGAGGAGATGAAACTTGCTGCCGCACACGCTATTGCAGGACTTGTTCCGGATGATGAATTAAACGAAGACAATATCATGCCCGAGGCCTTTGATCCGAAAGTGGCAGAAGTTGTTGCTGAGGCTGTGAAATCTCATATTAAATAGCATTCGGAGAACTGAGCATGACGCAGAATGACTGGCACGGAAAACCATATTATTCTTTGGACGCATATCTTAAGAATACTTATGGCAGGAAAATGTATAAGATTGCTATTGATGCCGGTTTTACCTGTCCCAACAGAGATGGGACGCTTGGCAGCGGCGGCTGTATTTTCTGCAGTGCCGGCGGCAGCGGAGATTATGCTGTCAGGACTGTAGAGCACCTTTCCGTTGCCGGGCAGATTGCCGCTGGTATATCCATGTTTGGCGAAGCCAAAGCCGGCAGGCTTACAAACTCATTCGCAAACCCGGAACACCCTCCTTTTATTGCATACTTTCAGGCGTATACCAATACTTATGGTTCCGTACCACATCTTCGTACCCTCTATACAGAGGCTTTGAGGGAACCTTCCGTCGCCGGTATCTCCATTGCAACAAGACCTGATTGTATTTCAGAAGATATTGTAACTATGTTAGGTGATATTATAGAGGAATTTCCAGACAAGTTTGTCTGGATCGAGTTAGGTCTCCAGACGATCCATGATCATACCGCTGATTTTATCAGACGTGGTTATCCATTATCTGTTTATGACAAATGTGTTTCTATGTTACAGCGTGTCAACATACCGATCATCACCCATGTGATCTTAGGATTGCCACACGAAATAAAAGAACATGTGTTATCAACCATTAACTACTTAAATCAGCACGGTACATGGGGTGTGAAGCTGCAGCTTCTTCATGTGTTGCGAGACACAGATCTGGCAAAGCTCTATGAACAGAATGCTTACCGCCCTCTGTCCCAAGATGCCTACATCGATCTTGTCATCGACTGTCTGGAGCATCTTGCCCCCGATATCGTCGTACACAGGCTTACGGGCGACGGACCGAGAGATTTGCTGCTTGCTCCTTGCTGGAGTCTGGACAAGCGAACTGTTCTCAACACCCTGCACCATACCATGAAACTGCGTAGCGCCCATCAGGGCCGCCTCATAGAAAGGCTGTATCAATGACACAAGACCCATTAACCCTATACAAATTAATCGTACTCTACATGCTTGACCGGGTCACTTTCCCCCTGACCAAAGCCCAAGTGGGGAATTTTATACTGGACCGGGAATACACAAATTTCCTGACTCTGCAGCAGATAATTGCCGAACTGATCGATGCCGATCTTGTAGAAGCCAGATCAAACCGCAACCGTACACATCTGTTGATTACCGATGAGGGCAGGGAAACACTCTCTTTCTTTGAAAATCGGATCAATGACTCTATTAAAGAAGAGATAAACACTTTTTTCAGTGAAAATGAAATGGAAATGCGCAACGAAGTTTCTATTCTCTCCGATTACTATAAAGCCGTCTCTGGTGAATATGAAGCGCATCTTCTGGCAAAAGAAAAGGACGTTAAGATAGTGGAAATCACCCTTTCCGTCCCCGATGAAGATACCGCTTCCGCCATCTGTGCCAACTGGCAGAAGAAAAATCAAGATATCTATCAATATATCATAGGGCAACTATTTTAGTTGCCCTATCTCTTCCGAGTTTACAAAACAAATCGCATAAACGAGCTTGCCCGTTTTCCTAATGTTTTGAAATCACTTCACTCCAACTGCTGATTCCAATCACTCTCAAAGCAAAATCCGTGTGAGCGGCAGATTCCGCCGTATCCACATACTTGAATGCATTGTAGATGGACTTGCGCCCTCCACCCAGCGTATTGATACCGAGAGCCAACCCCTGCGCTACTTCTGATGCCGCATCCGTCTCGCGTGAAAACAACATGCTGTCAATATATTGATTTGACTCAATCACCTTATAAGCATACACAAACGATGCCGCCTGCAAGTCCTGTCCGGCCGATGAAGTATAACCCATCTCACTTAAAATAACATGCCTTACTTCTCCCGAATCAGTCAGATATTCTTCTTTTTGCAGATAATCAGTCAGCACATGAATATTCTTGATGGTAATTACCGGCGTAGTCTCGGAATCCAACACATAAGAGCCCGCCCTGCCGCTGGTACTCCATGCCTTGGCACTGGTCAGCGGATAATTGTAAGGGTGTTGTGCCACGCCCCAGTCAATATTGCCGCCCGCCGTAATATTTCTGTTAAATTCGTCCAGAATCTCCTTGGAGCTGTATCCGTTATTGGAATACAGGCTTTTGCCCCACTGCTGGTCTAACGAAATATAAACTCTGGCATTACCGTTCACGCTTAAGATCGTGTTATAGAAAATTCGGAATGCCTTCGCATACTCTTCCACGTAACTCGCAGTATCCATATATTCTATATAATTCCACTCGCTTCTGGCATTAATCTCGTTGCCGATGACCCAGTTCATAACCTTGCCGTGTCCGCTGCCCGAATAGCGGTTTGCCAGAAACGATGCTACAGCCGCAATGTACTCCGTACCGTCCTCATCCGTAGCGTTAAACGCATAATATGGCGCCCTTCCGCCCGAACGTGCCTTCGGATGAATAAGCTGCATATAGCCGGGATGGATATCATTTAAAATAATAGCTGTTGTGGTAATACCTTTATTGGTCAATGTAGAAAAAATATAGTCATACTCTGCTATAATCTGTCCATTAAAAGCATAACTTCTGCCGTTATAAGTATAGTACACGGTCGGATAGAACTCATTGCTCGTGTTACCCAATATCCTGCTGAGCGGAATATTGTATGCCGCATGTCTCACACCCAGATCATCCAATTCAGAACTGCTTAACTTCTCCGGATCAACCAAGAGTCCCTTCTTGGAAGTCGTATCACCGAAGGACGGACTGTATCTGGCTATCGCCTCAGGATTCGTGATAAACCGTGGTTTACTGATCGGCAGGAAAGCGCCATCTTTTTTCACAGCCACAACAAACTTTGAACACAGTCTCGAACTTGCACTGTTATAATTCAAATTGACTGAAAAGGTCAACTCCACATCTTTCTGCTCTTCCACGATGTACTCATCGTTTCGCAATGCGTTTTCATACATCTTTTCCTCAAACAGATAGTAGTACCCGTCGTCGCTGATTGCCAACCCTTCTGCTGACATTGTGACATCCACTTTACCGGTCTCCGTGTTGATCAGACAGCTCTCTATCGTAATGAAATCCGACGCATTTTCTTCTGTCAATTCAATCTCCGGCGGTCTGTTGTGGACACCGTCTATTAAGAATTTTGCCGCATCCACCAAAGCCTTGGAAGTATCTTTACCCGCATTCTCGCGCACATGATCCTTCCTTCTCTGCGTCAGACTATACTCCGCCAGCCCCACCGCTTCCGTATGTACCATAGCCTCTACTGCCGCACTCTCATCAGCCTGCTCAGTCAGATAGTTCCGCACTCCGAAGAAAGTACCTGTTCCTCCCAATAGGAACACTGCCGCCGCAGCGCCTATGATTATGAAAAGCTTCTTCCGCCTTCTGTCACGGACTTCCTGCGGCTCATTAGCCTTCTCTTCTTTCAGCTTCTTTTTCATGCGCTGTTTTTTCGCCTTGGCTTTTCTCTTATTCTCTGCTACTTTTTCTTTATCTATTGTACGTTTTCTCTTTTTTTTCTTCTGATTAGCCGTGGAGTCCGTCGTATTATTTGATATCATGTGCTTCTTCCTTTATTCGCTTCATATGCTCTCTGATCTTAGCCTCATATCCATTGCCGGTAGGATTATAAAACTCTTTCCCATTCAATTCATATGGTAGATATTGCTGTTCTACATAATGGTTCGGATAATCATGTGCATATTTATAGCCTGTCCCGTGTCCCAGTTTCGCTGCCCCCTTATAATGTGCATCCTGCAAATGTGTAGGAATCGGCAGATTACCCGTCTGCTGTACAACTTCTGCCGCCTTAAAAACCGCTTCGCTGCTGGCATTACTTTTCGGCGCACACGCCACATAAGCTGCCGCTTGCGACAATATGATCTGAGCCT
Organism: uncultured Lachnospiraceae bacterium; assembly: GCA_947179245.1. Taxonomy (GTDB): domain Bacteria; phylum Bacillota; class Clostridia; order Lachnospirales; family Lachnospiraceae; genus UBA3282. Next base: position 14,980 of record CAMXBD010000017.1, read on the forward strand.
CCGGCATACCGACCCGCTCCACCGCCAGTGACGCGCTGACTGCGACATTTAACGCCATAGGATCCGCATTACCCACATCCTCGGAAGCGCAGATCATAATACGCCTCGCAATAAAAGTCACGCTCTCTCCCGCATACAACATCCGGCTCAGATAATAGACTGCCGCATCTGGGTCAGATCCCCGCATACTCTTGATAAAAGCAGAAATCGTATCATAATGGCTGTCTCCCGATTTATCATAACGTAACACACGTTTTTGAATGCACTCCTGTGCCACTTCCAACGTAAAGTGAATCTTACCGTCCTCGCTGCGGTTTGTGGTCATAACACCGAGTTCCACCGCATTGAGCGCATGTCTCGCATCACCGCCCGACAATTCAGCCAGAAAATCTACCGCATCCTCGTCTATCACTGCCTCATACGCACCCATTCCTTTATCCTTGTCATATACCGCGCGATGAATCAGATTTTTGATATCTTCTATAGATAACGGCCGTAATTCAAATATAATGGAACGTGATATCAACGCTCCGTTTACCTCAAAATAAGGATTTTCCGTGGTTGCGCCAATCAGTATGATTGTGCCATCCTCCACAAACGGCAGCAGATAATCCTGCTGACCTTTGTTGAAACGGTGTATCTCATCAATAAACAGAATGGTCTTCTTCCCGTACATTCCCTGCAGGTCTTTGGCTTTCGACACAACCTCTTCCATATCCTTCTTGCCGGCAACCGTCGCATTAATCTGCGTAAACTCGGCGCTGGTCGTATTGGCAATCACTTTAGCCAGTGTCGTCTTGCCTGTTCCGGGCGGTCCATAGAATATGATGGAGCTTAGTTTATCTGCCTTAATCGCACGATAAAGCAGCTTATCTTTGCCTATAATGTGCTGCTGCCCGACCACCTCTTCCAGCGTAACAGGTCTGAGCCTTGCCGCAAGCGGTGACTCTTTCTCCTGATTTGTGCTTCGCATGTATTCAAATAAATCCATTTTCGTATGTATCCTCTATTTCATTTCCCATCAGCCTGTATAAGAGACTAATCTTTTTTATTTTATCATTTTGTGCAACCAAGCGCAAATATAATATTTTCCAGAGGACTGATTGCAAAGCTTTATAAGTGATGATAGAATAGAACGCGATTAATATCGAAACGGAGAATATCATGCAGATTTTTATATCACATTCCTCGAAGGATGCCGAATATGCCGAAAAAATATGTGAGCTCTTGGAGCAGAACAAAATCAGTTGTTTCATCGCGCCCAGAGATATCCGTTCCGGCAGAGAATATGCAGAAGAACTGGTAAACGGAATCGACACCTCAACGGCTATGATTCTGTTAATGTCCGAGGACGCCAACCACTCTCCCCATGTTCTGCGCGAGGTAGAACGCGCTGTCAGCAGATCCATCCCGATTCTGGTATATAAATTAGAAGAAACAGTCCTGACGAAGTCTATGGAATACTTCCTGATGACCCATCAGTGGGTTACTGCTCAGGGTGACGAAAACTATGCGGATATCCTTCGTTTCGCTAATGATATAAAGAATCACGAATCTCCCAAAGCCCCTGCGGCCGCCGGACATAGTATGATCCAACACGAAACCGAAGTTTCCGGCGGTTCTGCCTCGGAAACAGACCATAAATCTCCGAAAAAAACAATCACATTGGCACTTTCCGCCTTTGTTGTACTCGTACTTGCCCTTGCTGGCGCTATTGGTATTCAAATACATAACGTGCGTAATTCCATTAAATATACCCTTGCCGCAGGTGACACGATTACCTTCGGCAGCTACAACAATGAACCGATTAACTGGCGCGTTTTGAAACTGTCCGAAGACAGGAATCAGGCAGTTCTGATTTCCTCGGAAGTTCTCACAATGAAAGCATATGACGCCGCAGAAGGCGGAAAATATAACTGGTCTGACTCCACTGATTACTGGTCACAGGAATCCGAAGCGGACACTGACATGAATTTGCAGACGCTAGTGCGCGGCAACAATGATTGGAGTATTTCCAATATCAGAACATGGCTTAACAGTGCTGACGAAGTCGTAATTTACACAGACCAATCTCCCACCTCTACTGCCATGGCGGAACGAAAGAACGGCTACCAGAATGAAGCCGGATTTCTGCATGGTTTTACCGAAGAAGAACTGGCGGCGGTCGTCGAAACACAGAATATAACCACCGGAAATTCTTTGTCCGGATCTGACACTGTCACAACTTCCGACCGTGTCTATCTGCTGTCTTTGGAAGAATTGCAATGGTTTGACGATGCGGGAATCAGCAAATTCGCCCTGCCTACAAGCGTTGCTGTAGAACAGGACGAAAGCGGTTGGTATCTGTTAGATTATAATGATTTTCATATTGAAGAATGCTGCTGGTGGCTGCGTGAGCCCGTAAAAGGAACCGTCAGCAAATGCTATCTGGTAGGTAATGGCTACACAGAAGACCTGCTTCGGACAGAAAATGTGGGACTAGAAGGCTTCGGGATCCGTCCGGCGCTGACTGTCGATCTGCGCAAGATACCCTAAAATTCTCAGGACAGTCACTTTTTCTATTCCGATCCGTCTATTACGCATTTTTCCCAAAACTAATGTCCATGCCGGCCGGTAAATTCCACGACAAGTCCGGTCAGGCAGGTGTCCTCATAGAGAGTTCCCGGATAAACGTCCTCGATCACGAATCGAAATGTGATTTCCCCGCCGTCCACCGACATGATATCCTCCCAAGGAAGTGAAAAATACTGCGGATAAATCGTGTCTTCGAGTTCAAGATATGCGTAAGGTTTATCCTCCACATACATGAGAAGCCGCTTGATGCGCCCGTTTTCTTCCCATGTCTTCTGATTCTTGGCATAGCCGTTCACGATACATATATCAGTGTAACGTATATAGCCGTCCATCGGATAAGAACGCTGCTCAAAGCGCTCCCACGGAAGTCCTTCCCAACGGTTTGTAATGTTCCATTGATTACAATCATGATAGGTGATGCTCTCACCGATACCGGGACCTTCCACGCCCTCCGCCCATGCATATTTTCTTCCATAACCGGTACAAACATGTTTTACCGCGTATCGATCATCCGAAGATGCCAATTCAGAAGAGGCTTCCAATTCAAGAAACCCGCCGCCTGCACAAAATTCCCCGCAGGGCGCATGCCATTCATCAAATCCATAATCCGGTGCATCATCTGCGTATTCCATAGAGCAGAAATTATCATCATCTGCATTTTCCCCGTAGAAAAAATTTCTGACCTCAGGTGTCAGAACAAGAGGCTCCTCCGGATATCTGACTACCGGCTCCATACTGTCGATGTCAAAAACCCATGCAGTAGTCATTCCATGCTCTGCAGCGTAATCCTCCACAGAATTTTCTTCGCCATCCGGCTTTTCACCATAGGCAAGATAAAATACCTCGTCACAATCCGCAAAAGCATCCTCTGCTATGACACAATTCCCCTTCGGTACACAAACCGCCCACAGATGTGGATTATCCGCAAAGGCACGTTTCCCAATGACCGGAGACATTTCTCCCTCAAATATAACTCTGCGCAATCCGCAATTCTCAAAAGCACTCTCCCCGATTCTTTCTATTTCTTCTGGAATGTGCATATTCTCTATCTCTAAGTACTCATCCTGAAAAGCCCGATCCCCAATCTCTCTCACCGGAATGTCATTTACTTCATCCGGCAAAATGAATTTTGGTATCCTCCCCATATCTTTTTCATCGGTATTTTCATCCCAATATTGCGAAAAAGAATGGTATCCCGGCTTGATACCTGTAATCTTCACATACTCTATTCCTTCATCCTCACAAATCTCATAGGTAAAAGGGCAATACTCTGTTTCACTGACTGTTTCTGCTTCCGGCACTTCATTCTCTGCCCCGCCGGATATTTCTATCTCTGAGACTGCATAGTTCACTCCGTCCAAAGTTCCCGCATCCAATTCCGCTCTGTCCGCGCCGCAGCCCATAACCATAATCACTGTGCCAAAAGCCGCAAGAATAGTAACTTGTGTTATTTTATTCTTCATCTGATCGTCCCCCATCAACAGCTATCCCTTTACACAAATCTTTTTTTCATTATATACCTGTAGCTATCCATTCACAATCGCATCTTACACATCGCAATTAAACCTTAGTCAAACAGAAGTTCATCCACCGTCACGAACTCATACCCTTCCTCCTGCAGCGCATCCACAATCTGCAGCGCCGCGGTCACAGTACTTTTATACTCGTCATGCATCAGAATAATAGCATTCTCTTCCGCCTTGGCAGTGACATTTCGGACAATACACGCCACATTATCGCTGCACCAGTCTAATGGGTCAATGGTCCATAGTACCGGAAACATATTTAATTCCTTCTCAAACTTCTTATCCCACGTGCCATAAGGCGGGCGTACATACTGTACTTCCTGCCCTGTCAGTTTCTCAATCATTTCATTTGTCTTGACCAGTTCCTCCCTAAAAGCATCTCCATTATCCTTACTAAGCTGCATATGACTGTAAGTGTGGTTTCCTATCAGATGACCTTCCTCGCTCATACGCTCTATCAGTTCCGGATACAGTTCCACATGTTTGCCCATCACAAAAAAAGTGGCGTGCACTCCTCTTTCTTTCAAACCATCCAAAAGCTGTTCCGTATAATAGGGATGCGGGCCATCATCAAATGTGAGCGCAATCTTCTTACTGTCTGTCATAGCATTTGCCGCGGCTGCCTCCGCCCTGTAATTCATGATTCCCGGCACACACAAAATCACAGCAGCTGCCAGTAAGATTCCTGTTCTTAGCAACTTGCTTCTTACACTAATCACATGTATCAATCCTTATTCTTTTACATAACTGCTGTTATCTTTTGATCGACACGCAATTATGTCTAATCTCTATAATATATATGCATCGTGTCAAACTGTAAGAAGTCCCCTCCATAAATGATTTGCTCTATCGTGATTTAACAGTCTTAACTTATATTTTTCACCTTTTGATGCATGAACTCTATAAAAGCTCATTTAATACAATTTGAAAAGCTTTCGTATATCCATGTCCGTATTCACAATTCAGTTCCAGCTTTCCGCCATGCATCTTAACAATCTTAGAAGCTATACTGAGTCCCAGACCGCTTCCGCCCTTAGTGCTCCGCGCCTTATCGGCTCTTGAAAAAGGCTCAAAGATATGCCCCGCAAACTCCTTATCAATCTCCATGCCGTCATCTGCTACTGTAATCGTATATTCATCCAGCTTCACCAGCGCTTTACCGCCCTCCCTGCCGTATCTGACAGCATTCGTCAAAAGATTCGTAACTGCACGCGTCATTTGAATCTTATCCGCATGATAGGGGACCGGAATCTCAGGAATATCCACCAGAAGTTCTATTTTCTTATCTTCAAAATCCGAATATAGCGGTGCAACGCTCTCCCTGAGTATTTCTCCGAGATCTCCTGCCTCCTTATGCAGCTCAAACCCGCTGCTGTCCATCTTCACATACTCAAAAAGCAGTGTGATCAACTCGTTCATCCGCATGGATTTATTATAAATGGCATCCAGATATTCCTGTTTCTTCTTCCCCTGTACCAGATCATCCGACAATGCCTTGCTGTAACTGCACAATGTCGTAATCGGTGTCTTGATGTCATGTGCGATATCCGATAACAGCAGGTTTCTACGCCTGTCATACTCTAGCTGCTGCTCCTTTTCTGCTTCTATCAGTTCATTGACTTTCTTAGTCACTATTCTGCAATAGTAAAAAGCGCCTGCCAGATATGGCAGTACGCTCACCAAAATCAAAACCAGAAACAGCGTAATAATCAACAGTCTGAGTACAATTCCCCAATTATCTGTAAACAGAGGAGAGTCCACGGCAATCCGCAGGGAATCTTCCATGCGGCTGCTGATCGAATGCTGTACATAAAGCCCAAATCCACCCGGTAAAAATGATGCCAGTAAATACAATAACATCTGTATCAATAATAGAAACGGCTTTCCCGATGTCGTAATGGATATCTGCTGGTTTTTCAACATCAATGACATCCCCGGAAGAATAATACTACTATAGAATATACCGAGTAACTGCTCACTTACAAAAATAAAGAGCATAGTGACAAGGAATTTTTTAATCAAAAACCATTTTAGAGATTTCTTTTCCCTTTCCATGTTTCCGCCTTCCATGCCTCTATGCCCTCTTTTCCTGTATCACTGTCTTCCTGATTTCAGACTACCTTATTTCTCCAAGCGGTATCCCAAACCTCGAATCGTCTTAATATACTCCCTGCCGTCCTGATTAAGCTTCGCACGCAGCTTAGAAATACATACCATAATATTGTTATCGGACACCAGATACTCGTCACCCCACCCTTTCTCGTAAATTTGCTGTTTGGTAAACACTTTACCCGGTTCCTCCATAAAAAGCTGCATGATACGAAACTCCACTGATGTCAGTTCAATGATCTCCTCTCCGCGATATAGCAGACAGGCTTCCAGATCCAGTCTTAAGTCCTTCACGGCCAACTCCTTAACTGCCTTCTTCCTGTCGCCTCCCGCACCGAGCGAATAAAATCTTCGTATATTGGAATTGACTCTCGCCACTGCCTCTAACGGTCCGAATGGCTTTGTAATATAATCGTCCGCACCCAGATCCAGCCCCAATATTTTATCCGCATCCGTATCTTTTGCAGATAACATAATAACCGGTATGTTATTGTTCTCCCTGATATTCCGTAACACCCGATATCCATCTAACCCCGGCATCATAATATCCAGCATCACCAGATCCGGCTGTTCTTTCTTAATTTTCTCCATAGCTTCCACGCCGTCTGCCGCTTCCACCACCTCATAGCCATCTTTTTCAAGGTACAGATGAAGCACATCCCGAATCTCCGCTTCATCGTCCGCTATCAGAATCTTATATCCCATACTAACCCTCCATACCGGAGTATCTGTTGTCCGGCAAAGCCGCCTGTGGTGTACCCTCTTGCAGCTCTTCAAGTTTGCGATAGAGTGCAGCATTGGTCAGCCATACATAAGGGCTGACATAGAACAGTTCTACCATACCACATGTTATCATGCCAAGCATATGCCACAGGATAAAGGACAGATCCAGCACAAAAGCATGCCATTTCTCACCATTCATCATGTCTTTACTTCGCTGAAGCACTTCCTTATAGTCCATATCCGGATGCTCTGCCAGAATATAAGATACCATACGATATTGATATCTCTTATAAATACCCGGAATGACAAAGAGCAGTGCCCAGAGGAAAACCTGTATGTCCATATGGAACATCGTTTTCACAATGTTCTTATAAGAATGATCAAATCCATAAGCGACTTCCTTCACTTCTGCCCGGTCATCCACACTCTTTAACATAAAACGCTGCACTCCCACGTAGAATGGATTGTACAAAAGTTCCATAAACACAAGCATAATGGCAAAGGCAATAACAATAATGACAAGAACAGCTACAATAACCGAAACCGCAAATATGATCTTCTCTGTATCGTCCCACGCCACGGACACCTCATCTGTACTCACCGCTATACGTTCAATAACACGCGTTTCGTTTTCTATCTGCGTCCCGTACTCACCGTACCCGCCTTCTTCAACCTCTGTTCCGTCCTCATTCGCAACCACAACTCCGTTTGCGGCTCTTGATGAGGATGATCCCGCAGAAGAACCAAGCCCGCCGCTTAAAATTGCTGCCAGTGCTGCCACCAGCATAATTTTCCAATAATTCCTCTGCAGAGCCTCTTTTGCCCTTATCTTTAACTCTTTTCTTGTCCACATAATATTTCTCCTTTTCTCACTATCAGGGACAGACACCTGTCTGTTTCAATGTTAAAGTTAGGATAACTCTCATTCCTTAACCGAAAAACGGAGAAAACTTAACTTAACCTTAAGATTCCGAAATATTCATATACCGCACATACAATTCCTCAAACGCTTCCTGCTTCGCCAGATTTATGCTCTCTATATAAGAAAGTCTTTGCTCCAATGCCTTCTTATCTGTCCTGCCTCTCCAAAGATCCCGTCCAATCTGAAATGCTCCCGCCAGCGATGTATTCCCTACCGCTTCAACTATCCCCCGCATACGGACAGGCAACAGCCCTATGCAAAAAGCCGCCTCTGCATCAAGATAGTACCCGAATCCGCCAGCCAGATAGACACGGTTGATCTCCGGTTCACCCATCTGCCGCCATAAAATCTCGATTCCAGCCCGTATTGCCGCCTTCGCCATCTGGATATCCCTTATATCCTTATTATGCAGCTTTACCGCCGGATTCCCCACAGTGACACCTTCCGTAAAATACGGTTCTGCAAACAAACCTGTCCTATCCATAATTCCCTGCTTTAAAAGAAAAGCCGTACACGCAATCATGTCACTCCCTACGACACCTGCTCCGGCACCGCCCTCAAAGGCAGGTCCCGCCGCCGTAGCAGTAACGAGCATACGATTACCATCAGTAACAGCCATCTCACCGTTGGTTCCAAGATCAATCAATAAAGTGGCTTTCCCAGCGTCTTTTCTCTGCATATCAGGCAGCATTCCCAGCACGTAAAGCCCTGCCACAATATCCCCGCCCACAAAAACACTGATACCCGGAACAAGCCAGACCTTAAAATTCCACGCCGGATTTTGATATTCCTGAAGACCAATTTCCACCGGTGTAAAAGGGCTGGCTCCCAATGAAGATACATCATATCCCATCAAAAGATGCTCCATTGTGGTATTCCCGGCAATGCACATTCCTCTTATGGCGGCAGTCCGCTTTGAAAGGCAGTCTTCAAACCGTGAAACTCCCCGTTCCAGCACTTCTAACACCATTTGCTGTAAACTTTCTCTGCTGCCCTCACAGGATGCTTTAATTCGTGACAGTACATCTGCACCATAACATCTCTGTGGATTCATCTCACAATATGTATCTACCACCTGTCCGGTATCTATCTGCATAAGCTGCATGGCGATAGTCGTCGTGCCAAGATCAACGGCAATCAACATATCACCTTCGATAAAAATATCGTCTGTATTGTATAGTTTTTTTACTAACGCATTCTGTGACTTTTCGTCAGATTCCGTAACAGTTGATTTCTGTTTTTCAGTCTGATTTTTTCCTTGACTCTTATAGTCAATTCTTTGCGTCACATCTATCATATCTGCTACAATGTCGATTTTCGGAGAATTTACAAGATCCAATTTAATGACACAATCGTCTTTAGGTCTCGCAAGACATGCCAGCCTGTATCCCTGCCTCAATTCCTCGGCCTCCATCACGCTTCTTTCCAGCGGTGTAGGTATAGTCACTCCCTTAAGGAACTGTATCCTGCATCGTCCGCAGTCTCCTCTTCCACCGCAAAAACTTCCGCTGATCAAGTCATTTTTCAATAAAGTTGACATGATTGTCGTCGATGAATCATGCGTCACAATGATTGAACTCTCATTTGGGGCATCTGATTTGGTATTCAGTTTTTCGTCATTCGTAACAATTGTAATTTTAATTTTCTCAGACAAACTGGTTTTTCTCCTCATCGTAATGATAATTAATACTTGACAGTTTATCCTCTATTTTCGCGCGCTCAATATCCATATCATCACAGAGCATTTCCAGACTTCCGTAAAAATCACGCAGTTTCAAATTAATAAAACTAAGCAGCATAACAGGGTCTTTGGGTATCATAATTTTATCCGCCTTCCTTAATTTCTTCTCACACTTTTACCGCAGTTCCATCTCCACACGATAGCTTGTACCATCACTGACAACCCTAGCCATACTGCCGCAGATAAGCGGCATCATCGGCGGCAGATGCCCGATATCCACATCCATCATCACCGGCACGTCGTATTTCTTAAGCATCTCATAAGCCGCCTGATAATGGTCAATGCCAAATTCCTCCACCCCCATACCGACACGCGGCCGTCCAATCAGGAACCCTTTGCAGTATTTGAACCATCCGGCATGATCCATCTGCCACATGGCACGTCTGATGCTCATCAAATTCAGGTCACACGCCTCCAGAAACCAAAGAATACCATCGTCCTTATATTTCTCCACAAATTCAGTCACCTTATCATACTTCGTACCAAGCAGGTTCACAAGACAGTCTGTACAACCGCCTAACAGCCTGCCGGAGAAATCGCTATCTGTCCTGCCATCAGGCAGGATACATTTAATAACAGTTGCTTCTGTAAGATTATACGCCTCAAAAGGATGTTCCTCATCCTTCAATGATTCTTTTTCCCACATATCATATCCCTGCATGGTCAGCTTCTTCCCCTGCAATAACATCATCGCATCCTCCAGCGATTGATGCCATGGTTCCATACCGAAAGACGAAGCGCAGGGACCATACACAGAAGCCGTATCGCACAGCGTAGCCAGCAGAAATGTCATATTTGTGTTATCCGAATATCCCATATACCACTTAGGCGCCGCGTTACTGATCTTGTCAAAATCTACATAATCCAATGTTTCACACATCAATTCACCGCCACCACATGAAATAATGCAATCACTCGTTATGTTACAATAATATTCTGTTAATTCAGCCCCACATTTATCCGGCGCGTTACTGATACCAACGCCTTGCTCCACGTAGCAGTTCGGTCCAAACTCCAACTGAAATCCCTGCGCGCGCCATTTCTCCTGCGCACGTATAAATCCGCTCTTATAAGGTTCCGTCGCGCATCCGAAAGATGGCGCCACAAATGCTATTGTACCGTTTTGTGGTAAAAACTTAGGATATCGCATGTTATTTTCCTCCTGTTATTCCTATTAATGCTCTTATTCCAGCATTCCTGCTGCCCTGACAGCAGTCTCATCCGATTTAGAAACATTTAATCATTAGATTTTCCGCTTATAGTTTATCATTTTGCCAGCACTATGTAAATCTGCTTTGCGACCTAATTGTTCTTGTAACGTTCATGTCACGGTCTTTAACGAAAAACGACAGAACGCTATCATAGCCGCTCTGTCGTTTCTGTTCATATTTATTACTTCTTCACTGCCGCCAGCTTTCCATCCTGAAGCACAATCTGAATCGTGTCTTTCGCTTCCACCTGATCCGCCAGAATCAGCTTCGCAGACAGGGTTTCGACATACTTCTGGATATATCTTTTCAACGGTCTTGCACCGTATACCGGATCATAAGCATTTTCCACGATAAACTGCTCCGTCTCCGGTGTCAGTTCGATCCGAAGTTCCCTATCTGCAAGCCGCTTGTTCAGATCATCCACGATCAGACGAATGATACCTCCGATATTATCCTTGGTAAGCGGTTTAAAAAGGATTGTCTCATCCAGCCTGTTCAAAAACTCCGGTCTGAAGTGATTCCGCAAATCCCCCATAACCATCTCTTCCGCCTCCGGCGTGATTGCGCCCTGCGTATCAATGCCGTCCAGCAGATAATTTGCACCGATATTTGAGGTCATAATGAGGATTGTGTTTTTGAAGTCCACTGTTCTGCCCTGTGAATCCGTGATACGTCCGTCGTCAAGCACCTGCAGAAGCACATTGAACACATCGGGATGCGCTTTCTCTATCTCATCGAAAAGCACAACCGAATACGGTTTTCTTCTGACTGCTTCGGTCAACTGCCCGCCTTCCTCGTATCCCACATATCCGGGAGGCGCTCCAATCAGTCTGGATACTGAGTATTTCTCCATATATTCGCTCATATCGATACGAACCATGTTCGTCTCATCATCAAACAGTGATGCCGCCAGCGCTTTGGCAAGCTCCGTTTTACCCACACCGGTAGGTCCTAAGAACAGGAAGGAACCAATGGGTTTGGTAGGATCTTTGATTCCCGCCTTAGAACGGATAATGGCCTCTGTCACTTTCGTTACGCCCTCATCCTGACCGATCACCCGCTTATGCAGTTCTTCATCCAAGTGCAGTGTCTTATTCCGCTCGCTCTCCGTCAGTTTAGAAACCGGAATCCCTGTCCATCTTGAAATAATCTTCGCAATCTCTTCGTCAGAAACACTCTCATGCACAAGAGATAAGTCTTCCTTGCTGACTTTTTCCTCCTCGATCTCCAACTGCTGTTTCAAGGATGGCAGTTTCCCATAGCTTAGTTCCGCCGCTTTCTCGTAATCACCGTCACGCTGGGCAACCTGAATCTGATTGTTTACCTCATCGATTTCCTCACGTATCTTAGACAATTTCTCCACGGAAGCCTTTTCATTCTCCCACTGTGCCATGCGGTTTCGCAGCTCTTCTTTTAGTTCTGCCAGCTCTCTCTGCAAATTCGTAAGCCGTTCCCTGCTTAGGTTGTCGTCCTCTTTTTTCAGTGCTGTCTCTTCAATCTCTAACTGCATTACTTTGCGCTGCAACTCATCAAGTTCTGTCGGCATGGAATCCAGTTCCGTCTTAATAAGCGCACACGCCTCGTCCACTAAGTCAATTGCCTTGTCAGGCAAAAATCTGTCAGATATATATCTGTTAGACAGTACCGCCGCACTGACCAACGCGTTATCCATGATTTTCACCCCGTGGAAAACCTCATACCGTTCTTTTAAACCGCGCAGGATGGATATGGTGTCTTCCACCGTCGGCTCTTCCACCATAACAGGCTGAAAACGTCTCTCGAGCGCCGCGTCCTTCTCAATATACTGGCGGTATTCGTCCAACGTAGTAGCTCCGATGCAGTGCAGTTCACCTCGCGCAAGCATAGGTTTCAGCATGTTTCCGGCATCCATAGCACCGTCCGTCTTACCCGCTCCCACAATGGTATGCAGCTCATCTATAAAAAGAATAATCTGTCCGTCGCTGTTCTTCACATCATCCAGCACCGCCTTCAGACGCTCCTCAAACTCACCCCTGTATTTCGCACCTGCAACAAGAGCGCCCATATCCAGTGCAAAAATCTTCTTATCTTTCAGTCCTTCAGGCACATCTCCCCTGACGATACGCTGTGCCAGCCCCTCCGCCACCGCAGTCTTACCGACACCGGGTTCACCGATTAACACCGGATTATTCTTCGTCTTGCGGGACAGGATACGTATCACATTACGAATCTCGTTATCTCTGCCGATTACAGGATCAAGCTTCTGGCTTCTGGCTTTTTCCACCAAGTCCTGACCGTACTTCTCCAAAGTATCATAAGTCGCCTCCGGATTATCAGAAGTCACCCGCTGATTGCCCCTTACTGTGGACAACGCCTGAAGGAAGCGCTCTCTCGTAATACCGAACTCTCTGAAAATCTCCTTAATCTCTCTGTTGGGCTGTTTCAGCATTGCCAAAAACAGATGTTCCACGGACACATACTCATCACTGAGCGCCTTGGCTTCATCCTCCGCTCCGAGAAGGGCCTTATTCAGATCCTGCCCGATATAGATCTGCCCGCCCTGAACCTTCGTACGTTTGCGAAGCCCCTGCTCCACGCGGTTTACGAAGTATTCCTTCTGTATTTCCATCTTTTCAACTAATTTTAAAATCAAGCTGTCGTCAATGGTGAGAAGACTGTAAAGCAAGTGCTCCTGCTCAATCTCCTGATTGCCGTATTCGTATGCCAGTTTCTCACATTGCTCTACTGCCTGTATGGATTTCTGCGTAAATTTCGTTAAATTCATAGTACACACCTCCTCGCTGAATGGATAGCATTCTGCCTTGTCTGTTCTATTTACACTATCACAATACAACGGATTGTTAGCACTGTCAAGAGGTGAGTGCTAAAATTGTATAAACTCTTTCTTATAAGATGATAAAATAAAGATTACGCAATCAAATGTTTCCTATATTTTCTTCTGTCAATTCTTGAAACGGAATCTCTATTCTTGTGCCTCCCAGTCCCTGTTCCTTCCGCCATTCCTCGTAGATATTTTTGCTGACAGGTACTGTGGATGTCATATCATACGTCCCGCTCTCCATCAAATAATACACGATGCCGCTTTTTTCCACATCTATTTCCTCCGGATACGGATTACCGTCATAGTCCTGCTCCCTGAATGCCTTTTCCCATGCGTCCACCATAAAAATACACTGATAACTGTCTGCTTCCGCCTGATACCGATGGATCGTGTACGGCCAGAAATCTCCTAAAGGCGCCAGCCCCTGATTATGGGACCACCCTTCCTCTATCAGCCCGTTTTCATAAAAAACCCCGCCGGGAAAGCCCGAATATTCTTCCCGCACTGTGTCTGTTTCTTCATCATAATCATAAACTATTTCCCGCATGCCTGCCGTATAAGTCGATGTAATGCAGAGTATCAATTCCTCCTCTCCGTCTTTATCCACATCAAAAATCGCAAATTTATTATCAGCTCCGTCAGAACCGCAGTCTGTTCCATCGGGATAGATCTGTTTCGTGATAATATCTGTCAGCACCGACTGATATTTTTGCAGCCTTGCCGACTTGGTATCTTTCTCCTCATCTTCCGGGATATCCTGTGAAATGATCTGACCGGATTCTGCTTCCTGCTGTTTTCCCTCTTCCTCCGGCAGTTCTCTCGCCGGACTCTCATCCTCTATCATTCCTGTTTCTTCCTTAGCAAATTCCTCTTTACCACATCCGGTCAGCATGAGAACTGCCAACACATACATAACTGTTGTTATTTTCTTTGCACTGTGTTTTATCATTTTATCACTATGCCTCTCTTTCTTCATAATCTAATGCTGGGCTCCCTCAAGGTAGGGACCATAAATATTGTTTAGCGCCATAATCTCCATATCCATTTCTATCTCATAAAAAGTACCGTCTTCCATTGTCAATTTCAGGCAGTCAGGCTCACTCTCAAATGCCGGTTCTATTTTGGAGACCATTCCCTCTGGGCATAACGGGCTGTGTTCCAGAAACCAGACCGCCCATTCTTCTTTTTCCATCGACTCTGCATTTTCCGGATGCACCAGCTGCTGCACATCCGAGTACCACACTCTTCTGGCGCTTACGATATCAATGGATGGAATATTGTCATAGCCGTCTTTTTCTCCCATGTTGTAGCTGTAAAACACCCTGCTGTGCTCCATATCATCTTCGTTCCGGGCGAAAACCAGCATACCAATCTCATTATAACCATAGAAACATTCTTCCATCTGATATCCTGTCAGATCATATAGTTCCCTGAGTGCCCTCCTCGCCAGATTCTCTATCCTCTCCTGCTCTTCCCTTCCGGTCAGGTCTGTCAGCCAGTATACAGAAGACGTATAACTCAGATTCGGTTCTCTGTAACCTTCCCTATGCCCCTGCGGGTAAAGCCGGATGCCTGTTTCCTTTTCTTCCTCCCGATCTTCTTGCGCATTCTCTATCCCAGAAGCCTTTACCCGGTCTAAGACATCCGTGCTGTTTTCTTTCTTGGCTGAATCCGTCTCTCCCCCTGCTGCCTTTTCTGGTTCATTCCCAGCCTGTGCATTCGATTCCCGGATTGCTTCTTCTTCCGCCATTACTCTCTGTGCCGGAAAGCAAAGTCCACATAAAAACATAAGAAGCAACAGACTGACAGGCAGCGTCCATAATCTTGTCCTTTTATGTTCCGACACGATATTTTCCAGCCGTCTCTTCATATTTTTTCCTTTTCCGGAAATCGGAGTAATTCCATGAACAAGCATTCCTGACTTCTGCACTTCCTGCACAATTTCCAGCAAAGCATAGCCATACGCCTTTCTCTCCGATAACGCGGCACCCTTCAGTGCCCTTGCATCACAGGCAAATTCCGCATCCTCACGGGCACAAGCCGCTCCCAGCCATACAAGCGGATTCCACCAGTAAATAACACATAGAAAAATCCGGAACGACGTCCAGATGTGATCTTTCTGCCTATAATGTGTCTCTTCGTGCAGAAGCGCCAGCCAACACAATTCCCTGTTCTTTGCCGTCTGTTCCGAAAGCAGGATGCAGGGATGAAAAAAACCGAACAGACAAGGAGACGCTGCTTCCTTCTGGACATAAACTGGCAACAGTCTTTTCTCTGGCAGCCGTTTCATATGTTTTATACTCTGTTTCAAACGCCAGTTTGCCAAAATAGCATAACCGCCGCAGAGAATACTTCCTAATGACCAGATATAAGGCAGCCAGTTTAATATGTCCGTTCTCTGATGGTCCAACATCCTTTCCGCTTTCATTTCCCCTTGAATGTCTTCTCTGCTTCCAGTCTGGAAAACCGCTTCTGTTGTCCCGCTTATTCCCACTATCTCTGTATCCTGCCCATAATCCATAATATTTACATTATCTGCAATGTCTTCTTCACCACTTCCATCAAACACCAGAGCTTCCCCTGCCGCCTCTGGCAATACAGGAACCGGAATCAGCGTAAACGGAAACAGCAGCCGGACTGCCGGAACCAGCCAAAGCATATACAATATTCCTGCCGGTATCTTGTTTCGCAATGTGCCCCGGATGAGAAGCATCATCCCAATCAAACTCCCTGAACCGACAAGAAAACCGATAAATCTCATTATTCATCCCTCTTTTCTCCCGCCTGATCCAAAATGCTTTTTAGTTCCGCAATATCCTCCTTGGACAACTCACGCTCTTTTACTGCATTACTGACCATATAGAGCAGATTCCCTTGATATACCCGATCCAAAATGGATGCAGTTTCCTCCTTCACTGTCTCTTCCCTGTTCCATACAGCAAAATATTGTTTCACTTTTCCGCTTTCATCTATGCCGACAGCGCCCTTTTCCAGCATTCGCTTCAGAAAAGATGTCACTGCATGCTTTGTCCATCTCTTTTTTTCCTGCAGCGCATCGCAAATCTCCCGCAAACCCGCCGGTCCGCGCTCCCAAAGCACCTGCATAATATACCATTCGTTTTCCGACAAACCTTTTCTGTAATTCACAAGTATTCTGCCTCCCATTTGTTAATCATTTGATTCACAAAAACTTTACCATACAATAAAAAAATAGTCAAGATAGAGAAAACAAGCAGTTTGCAATAAGTAAGGTCATTGCTAACTGCTCGTCTCCTCTATCTTCACCACTTCATTTACTAGTATCTTCTCTGACAATGCTCACAAAAGTACACCGTTCCACCCATGTAATTTGCTTTGCCAATTTCATATCCGCATTTCATACACGGTTCATATAAAGAGTTTTTACTAAGTTGTGTAATATATCCGCCCTTATTTCCAAACAGATCCTTTTCCGTATCGCGTCCCCCGCATTCGCACATTTTCTTCAGCATTTTCCTGACTGACGTATATAATGACTCAAAATCTTCTTCTGTCGCTTCACGCATATCAAAACGAGGGTCTATACCGGCATCCCACAAAATATCCTGCAGTACACCATTCCCCAGTCCCGGTATACGCTGCTTGGTTGCAAGAAACTCCTTTGCCGACATTTTCTTAGCACCGCTCGGATAAAGGCTTTTAAAATAATCATAAGTAAACTCATCCGTTAACGGACTTGCCTTACTACTGGAAGAAATATAATATTCTTCCGTACATTTTCCCTTCGGGCAACCAGAAATAAAACCATACATCTGAATTGATACAAAAATTGCCGTTTCATCGTCAAAATAGATTGCCATCTGATGTTTATGAGGGAATTTTCTTTTATCCTCAAAATATTTCGGACAGGCTCCGTCAGCAAACGTAATCATACTGTCCCCGGTATCTATCTCAACCATGCCGCCATGGTACGTTGCTCCCACAATTGTCTGCCCCTCCAAATACTCAGAATATCTGTCCATATCTCCATGAAAAAAAGCAAACTTATGAGGTGTATGCATCATCTCGATACTACTGATTATTTTCCCTTTCAATGTCTGTTCAATCTGCTTTGATATGGTATAACTTTCCGGTAACTCTAACATATTTTTTCCTCCAAGCGTTTTCTACAGAAGTGGCTCTCCTTGGGCCACTTCTACAGATGTGGCTTCCCTTGGAGCCACTTCTGTTAATATACCACCTTAAATATGACATCTGTATGGCAACATTAAGCATATCTTGTAATTTTTATTCGTATCCTCAAAAATTGCGTTTTTCTCTTACTTCCACAAACCTGTGTGTAGCAAAAAATAAAATGCCATATCTGACACATATTATACATATTTCAATCTAATATGTCAGATTAGGCATTTTATTTTCTCTGTAACAGCTTTATATCCTACTCTTGATCCAGAACCCCCGCAATCTTCTCTATCATTTCATCTTCCTTCAGACGGAATTTAATTTCCACCCTTCTGGAAGCCGCCATATCCACCTCATCAGTAGGATTACCTAAAATATCCTTTTGATAGACTGGATTACTCCATGATTTACCATTGACGGTAAGGAGCCTTTGAAGCTGCTCAATCTCCGTCTCACTAAGTCCGTTTCTCTTATTCAGACAGAAATCCGCCACAGCATTGGCACGCTCATAGGACAGCTCCATATTACTCTGATAACCGCCATCCGTATCTGTGTGTCCCTCAATGATGATCTCTGCAATATAATCACGGAACTGATCCTGAAGCAGTACATCCAGATACATCGGAATAATGTTTTTTAATGTCTCCTTACTGTCCGCTGTGAGCGAGGCGCTGTTATATCGGAAAAGCACATCTGAAGAAAACGTAATGGAACCTGTCTGTGCATCCACTTTCATAGTGGAATTACTGAAAGCAGATTGCAACGCCCCGATAATATCCGTTCGGATTCCGACGATATCCTGTAGTTCCTGTTTTGTCGTCGTCAGCTCCTGTCTGGCATTTTCTATTTCCAGATAAGCATTATTCAGTTCTTCCTGTGTCAAGGCTGCCTGCTCGTAAGCCTGTTGAAGCTGTGCTAACGAAGAAGCAAGCTCCTCATTTGACTTCTCCAGCTCTGCCTTGGAAAGTTCCAAATCTTCTATGGTCGCATCTAACTGGCTCTGTGCTGTACTCAATTCCAGTCTTGTCTGATCCAGATCGTCCGTTTTTTGTTTGTATATGGTAAGGGTAATCGCTATCATTAAAATAAAAATCAACAGAAGCGCCGCCATCATATCCGAATAGGACTGCCAATAGCTATGCTCCGCAAAAGCTTCCCTGTTCCTTCGTCTACTCATCATATAAATTCCTCATCTGTCCAAACGTGTATAGCTGGCTGCTAATCTCATCACTCATATCACTGCACGTATCTGCAAGCATTTTCTTCTGCTCTTCAATCTGCTTCCCAAACTGCTCCTGTCTTTCCATGACCTTTGCAAGAGCATCCTGAACATTGCGGTTTACCTCCACTAACGCAGTAACCGCCTCAATCATATCCGCCGCATTCGCCGCACTGGCGGTCTGCGCTTCTCCCGCAGTCTTCAAGGCATTTCCAAGTTTCTTAAAATCTGCATCCAAAGCCTTCTGCATCTGTTCGGTAAATTTATCTACGATGCGCTCCACGCCCGCTGTCTGTTCAGCCGCATTGCCCTTCATCATTTCCAGCATCTGCTTCAATGAATTAGCCATACCCGCTTGATAAACAAGCATCGTTGCGGAACTTTCATCGTCTTTTGCGGCATACGGCTGCGCGGTCTGACGGAACACGCACAGAAACTCATTCAGTGTCTCATATGCATCCGACATAAGACTCCGGTAAGCAATATTAAACACTAACGAGAAAAGGATACCATACACCGAAGTGTGAAACGCCACTTTCATACCTGAGAGCAGAGAACCCACATTATCGGAAATCGTAAAAATATCGTCCCCGCTGAATGCTCCCAATCCCATGGACAGTCCAAGAAACGTTCCCAAAATTCCCAGCCCCGTAAGTGTCCCGGAAATCGCGGAATTAAAAAAACTCATGCCTACCTTGTCCAAAAGATCTTCATTGATATATTCCTCCAGATCGCAAGAAGAAGATGCACCACGCTTCGTCTTTGTACCTTTTACACGCAGGCGGTACTTATTAAATGCATCCTGTAATGCTTCATCCTCAAAAAGTTTGTCATTATTCCGATAATTACCCCAGAGATTCTTTCCGTTTGCCTCCTTGTACTCTTTCTGCAGGCGGATCGCAACATCTTCCAGTTCATAAGTGACACCGTTAAGCCTGCCAAAACTGATCGACGATATGAAAAAAAGAATCCCGATGATAATCAGAAATCCAATATTGATCGACAGATTTACAAAAGAAATCTCCTCCCCAGTAAATACGCCATTCAAATAAAGAACAAACACCACGACTATGGCATATAAGAAATATAGTGCATAATACAACTTACTCTTCATCCGTACTCCCGTCCTTTTCCTCTGTTGATACAGTTATTGTTACTGTTGTCCCAAAAATTATTCTTACGGTTTATGCCATAAAACTATCACATTTCAATGCGAAGCTCAATAATATTAAGGATATCTTAAAAAATAAAAAAGAAAATCTTATACATCTTCAATCTTTGAACTATTCATTTCCATTCTCTCCCGCAGGCGGCTTTCTGCCATATCCAATAACAACCGCTATTATAAGTATTACCAGCATGCACAGAGAATAATAATTTACAAAAGGCACTGAGCCGGGTGCAACCGCATACCCCTCTCCAAATGGAGCAGTCAGCTGCGCCGGAATGACGCAATGTACTGTCCATGGCGCCAGAAAGCAGAACACACAGCCTGTACAGTCCATCAGGTTTGCACGGCGATACTTGTTTACACCTGCCTTTTCCCCGATTTCATTAATCAGATCTCCAAGGGCTACAATCGCCACAGAAATTACACCCGTTATCATGCTTAATATTCCCACAGACAGCACAATTGTTGCCTCTGTGCTTCGCTCCTTTTTAGCCAGACGTGCCAAAAGCGCTCCCACATCTTCAAAGAAGCCGCTTCGCTCCAACACACCCAGAAGAGAAAATACCCCTATCAGCATTGCCATCGTGCCTGCCGTTCCTGTAATGGCTTCTATGATTGCTCCGGAAACAGAAAATCCGCCGGGAAATGCAACGAGATCCGCCACCGTATAAATACCAGAAATGAGTCCTGCGGCAATTCCTGTAAGAATCCCCCATGACAGAGCGGTAATCAAATGCTTTCTCATCATACAAAGTACAATAATGACCACCGGTACCACCAGCATGATCAGGCTGACCGGATTAACAGTACCATCTGCGCCACCTATAGGCGCGCCTCCATTCGTAGTCTTGGAAAGCAACAGAAACAAAATCAGCGCCCCTGCTGCCGCTGGCAGACTATAACGTGTTCTGGTCTTCACCACAGTCCCCAGATCCGCATGCTGTGTTGCAGAGGACGCGATAGTCGTATCCGAGATCGGACCTAAGTTATCACCAAATGCCGCTCCTGACACGATGGCGCCTATCATAAATTCCGGTGCCGCACCCGCCATCACTCCCACCGGGAATAAAATCGGAATCACAACAAAGTAAGTGCCCACTGATGTTCCCGTAGCAAATGCCAGCAGACAGGTGATAAGAAAGGTTGCCGCCACAAAAAGTTTTCCCGTAAATCCTGCTGCCACCACATAAGCCGCGATCGTCTGCACCGCCCCGCTGGCTGAAATCAGCTTTCCTGAAACTGCCGCCAGTATCACCGCCAGCACAATTACGGCAAACATCGGCTTACTTAGCCCGTATACCAGCGCTTCTCCATATGCTTTTTCATTTTTCGTAAAAATAACTCCCGTTATTAGAGCTGTAAAAAAAGCCAGTACATACCCATTCACATTAGACTGGCTGAGTGCCGCCCATATAATCATCGCCCCGGCAGCAATAAGCGGCGCCAGCCTTCCCAGCTTTCCGAAATGGTATTCTATCCTTTGTATTTTCTGATTCATCTTTTCCCCTTTCCATATATAATAACAATAGTTATTAATATATCACTTCTTCCTTTATACATTTTCGTATCAGCAAATCCATTTTATCATACCTTCGCACAAATGATTCCACACTGGCTTCTAACATCTCATTCTCACCAGCCATAGAAAAATCCAAATAGAAATGTCCTGTATTCATACACAACTGCTGACAATAAATCCTTTGCGTGTGACCATTTCCTTCAGGTAATACCACGATGGGAATCCCAAAAAGAAGCTGCCCTATGGGCAGCTCCCCGTATTTATTTT
>CAMXBD010000018.1 GCA_947179245.1 uncultured Lachnospiraceae bacterium
ATAACCGTATAATCCGGTAGAAGGGTGATACTTTGTATAAGTTTAATATCCGGGAGAAGGTGGAGACCTAGAAGAAGGTGAAGAGCCGGAAGAAGACGAAGATTCGGAAGAAGATGAAGAACCAGAAGAAGACGAAGATTCGGAAGAAGATGAAGTTATAGAAGAAGATGAGGAGCTGGATGAAGATCTTCTTCTAGAAGATACACAAATTATAGATGGGGAAGAGGACGTCAGTGAGTATGTACTGCAGGCTGGCGGAAATGGCATTCTGCCAGAGACAGAAGATGAGGATGGCGCTGTGCTGTTCTCGGCACAGGAGGATCGTGCAGAAGCTGCTATTGTTGAGGGACTCAAAGCTAGAGAGACACAGATTGACGTTAGCAGTTATGGATTGACAGCAAGTACGTTGAAAGAGGTATATGTTCGGGCATTAAATAATAATCCGAGTCTTTTTTATGTGAAATCGGCGTGGAGTTATTCTCAAACATCAAGTGGACAGATTGTGTACGTAATGCCAACTTATCTGGCGGAGTATGATGAGTCCTCTTCAGCGAGATATGAGGAGGCTGTACAGAAAGCGCTGGAATCAGTTAATGATGAGATGAACGACAAGGAGAAAGCGCTTGCGTTGCATGATTATCTGGCGATGTGCTGCGCTTATGAAAACGATGGACAAGGTAACTATACGAGCTATAATGCCTATGACGCACTTGTGAACGGAGTAGCTGTTTGTCAAGGGTATACACTGGCATATACGGAACTGTTGCAGAGAGTGGGGATTGGCACTTCTTACGCAACCAGTGATCCGATGAACCATATCTGGAATTTGATCGAGCTGGATAATAGCTGGTATCATGTTGACGTGACTTGGGATGATCCGACGCCGGATTATACAGGAAGAGTATTACATAATAATTTTTTGCGCAGCAATAATGGTATAACAGAGGAAGGACACTATAGCTGGGTAACAGGAATTGATGGTTTGACATGTACGGATGACAGTTATGCGTCAGGTCAATTCTGGAATGACCTTTCTACGGCTGTAATCTATGAGGGCGCTGACTGCTATTATATGTCGGGTACAGGAAATATTGTAGAACGTTCCGGTGATGGCAGTGAGCAAAATGTGTACGGATTGACGGATAAGACGTGGAATGCTTGGGGCAGCAACGGCTATTGGCCGGGTATTTATACAGGCTTATCGCGTGTGGGAAATTATCTGTACTGTAATGATAAGCTTCATGTTTATCGGATATCGCTTTCCAATTTCAGGGCAGAAGAGATATATAGCTATGCCGGCGGTGATGGCTACATTTACGGAACACGCGTGTGCGACAATATGCTTATGCTGGCAGTGTCACAAAATCCGAATAATATTCCGAGAAGAATGACAGTAGAATTGCCGGAGCCGGTTGAAACATTTGACAACTTGGACTTTACATGGATGAGTGCATGGTATGATGATGATTTTCCTAATAATTCATATACAATTAGCAGCGCTAATACAAACGGTAAATTGAAGTGTATTGTTTTTACTCCGATGACAGAGTCACGGCAGAAAAATCTGAAAGATTTTTATGTTAATTTGTTCCAGACGGGCAAGTATGTGGAAGTTGTTCTTCTGGATACTAATGGCGTTGAGCGTAAACCATTGTGGGATCTCAAAACGCAGGCTGAAAGTGGATTGGTACCTGTTGGGGAAAGCAGCGCAGTAAAATACGGCTATGATACGGGCGACAGGGAAGAAGGAACAGATGGAATCAGGGAATCCTATCAGGCGTACTGTGAATCTGTGGAAGCAGAATACAATCCGGAGAATCCTGCCTGCTTTTTTATCGATGCACAAAATACAATGATTGATTATCACATTCTGAGTGCGGATACAACGATGTCAGAACTTGCATATGATATTGCAGGGACGGTTACAGAGAAGAGATATATAGAGGCATCGCTAAGTTCACCGGGCAATCTGAAAATCAAATCAAACAAAGAGGGTCGGATTGTATTGCAGTGGGACGAGCCTTACGGTGATAGCGCAGATCATTACAATGTCTATCGTGCTGATGCAAGAAATGGTAAATATGTAAAGCTTGACGCAGAGTGCACCTATTGGTCTGATGCATCCGGAAATAGTCATGTACTGTATACAGATATAGTAGATGCTGTAAATGGGAATAATCCGGTTTATTATTATAAAGTGGTAGCCGCCGATTGGTTCGGCGCACTTAGTCCGGAGAGTAATATAGCGACGAATGAGGGGATGAAAACAGTAGCGGATCCCTCTTATAAGAAAAAGATTTATCTGGTAGATGAGGATGGGAACGAAGTAGATTCCATAACATTGGGCGTGGGAGAGTCTATTCGGTTGTATCCGGAGATGTTATGCAATAATGGAGAAGTTGTCCGGTTTGATGGTAAAGGATTTCCTTCGGATGATTTGTATACTGATGATATTCCACATTATTCTATTGTTAAAGGAAATGACTTTGATTATGACTGGGATTCAGAATATGTGTCATATTCGTTTGAAATGTTAGACAGAGGGTACGTTGTGATAACCGGTTTACAGAGTACTGATGGTGCAGACAATCGGTATTTCAAGTGCTCGATTGAGAACAATCCCTATACGGAAGAAGCACAGGAAATAAAGACTTATGTGCCTGTAACTGTAACCGGAGAAGGAGTATCGGATACGGGCTGGACACTGCCATTAGACTGTTATACCGACAGACAGGAACTGAATCAGATGCTTCGTGACAAAGTGATAAACCGCGAAACGAAGATGGGCTTTTGCGTGCCTCAGACTATTTGGGATGAATGGCAGGAAGAAGCAAAATGGTCAGTTGACCGGGATATCATGGATTTTTATAAAGATCGTGAGGGTATGAAGTCTTGGGAGGGAGACTATCTGTTATATGCTGTGGAACGGCAGAATTCCAAAGAACAGGGCTATGCTATTTATAGATGGGACAGCCAAGAAGAGGATAACTTATATTATATTGTTACAATGGATTTCAAGTATTTTGATAATGCAGATCAGGAAGAGAAAGTGAAGGACAAGCTGGATGAACTGATCTGGACGCCGGGAGGAGCACTGTACCAGTATCATGATTCTAAATATGATGAATATGAAATTGTTAAGGCGTGCATGGACTGGATTCAGAATAATGTATCTTACATAGGTACGACAACGGCAGTTTACCATTCAGCCTATAGCGCTCTATACAACAAAAAGGCAACTTGTGAGGGATATTCGCTCTTACTTTATAGAATGCTGAGAGAGTTTGGTATTTCTAACCGTATTTTGATGGGAACGGATGCAAATGCCCATACTTACAATATTGTAGAGATTAATGGAGTGTACTATTTTACAGATCCTTCTGCTAATATTTTGCTGAAGGGCTCCAAGAACTTCTCGCATGCACCGTGGCAGTCGCATTTCCGTGATCCGGAGTTCAAGGCGAATATAACGGATCGGATATCTGAAACAGATTATGTTTATCTACCCAGAAATATAGAGCTTTATCAGCTTGCAACAAATGATGGACAGGAAGTAGAAACATATATTGACAGATATAAGACTTTTGAAGAAGCCAGAGAGGTAATGGAGGAGGATGGAAATTACCTTATCCGTTTAATGGGTAATACATCCTTGGTTACAGGCGATGAGCTGGATCTGCCCACGAATATTGGATGTGAGCTGGATTTAAAAGGATATACACTGGGTGTGCCGAAAAGCGCGGTTATCTGTGCAGATATTTATGGCGGTGATAACGGCAAAGGTGTAATTAAAGTGGATAAGAATCAGTCCTTGACTTTGAATACAAGCGGAAGTGAGATTCAGGTGCGCAATCTTACGATCAGCTTTGATGCTGCCTCACAATCTAGCGAATTGAAGCTTGGGAGCAGTTCTTTGGACAAGCCGCTTACTTTGACACAGGTGAATGTCACTGGAACACCTGCGCTTGTGGTTGGCAGTAATATTGTCATGGATTCTGCGTCCAGCTTTGCGGTTGGTGCATTGAAAGTAGAAGATACATCCAGAAATACGGTATTGGATGGAAAACTTACGGCAAAAACACTTGGGGCGGGTGCATTGAGCCTGACAGTCCGGGATTTGACTGTGAGTGGTGAGACAGTTGTAGATGGCGGCTTTGAGCTGAATGTGAAAGGCAATGTCTCTTTTGGAAAAGTGACTGTACAGAATAGCAGCACAGCAGATCCCTTTTTAATTAACCTGCTTAAGATAGTGGATGGGCAGGATAGTGAAATCAGTACTGGCGCAGTGAAATTTACTGGCGCTTTAGTGAAGGATTCCAGTGCATCATATGCAGTGGAACTTCAAAGAATGAAGGCAGTACAGGGCAGCGAAGATGTGATGGAGTCTGACCCTTTTATGCCGGAGGATATCATAGCTACGATAACCGCTAAAGAGAGCGTGGTTCCCACGGGTTATTTCTGTATTCCGAAAGATACCTATGGAAGAGACTTGTGTCTGGTACGGGAAGGAAATGCTTTGAAAGTACAAGGCGCCATACTGGAGGTCAGCTTGCAGGGGAAGACAGGAACGCAGAAATATGTTTCTCTGGACGAAGCAATCTTACGAATGGCATCAGATTTTGGCAATGAGAAGGGAGATTATACGTTTACTTTCCTGTCAGATACGAGTCTGACGAAAAATATTACGCTGCCAGCTATGGTACAGACGCTGGAGTTAAAGACTTCTGAAAAACAGGATAACCAACATTTATTTGCAGTTCTTGATTTGAAAGGCTATACGCTCAGTACGGTGGCGGCTGTGAAGATGTATGAGGGTCTGCAGATTATCAGCAGCGGGAAGAGAGGCAAATTGACCTTGACGGGAACAGCTGCGGACGGTCAGGACTTCTATGTGGAGACTTTGACAGGCGATGTGAAATGGATTAACGCGATTGGCGAGGAGCTTGTTAATGCATCTGACAGCAGGACGATGCTTGATGGAGTAGATCTTTCTGCAAGTAAAGGTGTGATTGTTCTACAGACGGAAGGTTCTGTAGTTTTGAACGCCAACATTTCGGCGAGAGAGCTTCGTGTGGAAAGCGGAAACTGGATTCTGGGCGGCGTGACAATGTCATCGGGATACAATGTGGCCAATGGCGCAGAAGTGGCACAGTCGGCGCTTACTTTGACGAACAGTATGGCAGATATTAGCGGTAACAGCATCATAGATAATGCTGTCACGCTGACAAATACAAAACTGGCTGTGAAACAGGGTGGTGAACTGAGCGCTGGTACGATTCAAGTGAAGACACTCTATAAACAAGAATCGGCAGCTAATGGATATACTATTGAGAATGCCGGACATTTTCAGGCGGGAACTTTACAGATGTCCGTTGGAACTTTTTACAATTCTGGTACAGCCCAGATGGATGCCATCAGTAATATCAAGGCTTTTGTAAATGCACGGAGTGCCGTTTTAGTTTCTGGTACTTTTAATCAGATAAGCAGTGGCAGCAGCCGGCTGGAGGCAGACTCTGTTCTGGCTGTTAAGGAGAAGGCTGTTTTGTATAACATAGAATTGTGCGGAGCATATTTCTATCAACTGGAAGGATGCAATACGGCTTTTGAGGGAAAAGTGACTCTGGCAGATGAAGTGTCCGATGAAGGTATCGGATTGAGATACGGTGTGATTACAGAAAGTACTTTTGAAAATCTGCTGAGGGATGGAAACGAAAATGTCAGCGTGCAGGAGCTTGCACCGCAGACAATGTTGTTTACCACTAAGATTTCCAAATTCCCGTCAACATATGTGAGAGCTTTGCAGCCAGATGCAGACTCTGCTTATACGATGGTGTACCAGATTGGACAGAATATCCGGGTTGGAAAAGAGTGGATCGTAATATGGGCTAAGCGGCTGGACGGCGAAGAACAGCATTTGAAGAGTTTTGTACGCTGGACGGACGCAGTGGCGTATTTGTCAGATTTATCTAATCCGAGTCTGACCTATATCGTGGATATTCTGGATGATGTGGATATCGAGCAGGCTCTGACAATGCCGGCTAAATCGGCAGGTCTTATCATTCGGGGAACTAACATGCCGGGAGAAGAAGCTGGAAGTGTCAGAACGAATGTGCTGACTTATACCGGAGATTTAAACCTGACGACCAATGTGGAATTTTCTAATATTGAACTGAGAGCAAAGAAGAATAATGTGGACTATCAAAGTGTAGTTACTCTGAAAGGAAAGAGTCTGACATTTTCAAATGGCGCCAGCGGAACATTCGCGGCTATAAATGGTAATGCGACAGCAGCGCTTGTGATAAATGACTCCAGAGTGGAAGTGAGAGGTGCGCTGACCGTAGGAGAACTGCGCTCTGCAGAAGGCGGTGAGTTGATCGGTCTTGCAACGATTAAGAGAGATAAGAATGGAAATATTACCGCTGTAACACCTCAGATTACTATTACCGGACAAACTGCCATAGATATGCCGATTACCGTTGGTTTACAGGAAAAGGTTACGGTAAATAAGGTAGTTTCTTATGAGATGATTAATTTTGCGGGAGCTTCCGGTGAGCAAATCCGCACAGCGGGCATTCAGTTGATAAAGGCAGTGTACGCACAACCGGAGGACTATAAAGTTTCCGAAGAGAATGGAATACAGAACGGAACCTTAACAAAGAAGAATGGGTACCTGCTCTGGTTTGACGGATCAGAGTATAGTGTGATACTGCGCTACGGTTCCGGGGCGAATCAGACAGAGATTCCTTGTGCGACGTTTGCAGATGCTGTGGCAGAAATCAACAGCTTAAAGACGAAACAGCCCTATACGCTTCTGGTACAGGAAAAAGCGGAAGAAATCTCAGGCAATGCTCCTGCGGCTCTGGCTATGCCTAATAAAAATTATATATCGGGGCTGCGTATCGAGGCAGTTTCTACAGATACAGTGAAATTGTATTATTTAGGAAATCTGACGCTGACGACTGATACCGTACTAAAAGATGTAGAATTTTGTCAGATGGTGAAAGTAGGAAAGGAATATGTGCCTGCAGATGTAAGTAAAGAGGACTATCCGGCGCCGGTAACGTTGTCCACCGGAGGATTTGGGCTGACCATTGAAGGAAAAGTGCGGTTTAATACACCACTGCACTTAAACGGTGCGAATGCGGGAACTTTTACCATTGCTAAAGATGCTTCTCTGGCTACGGAAACAAATGGAATAACGGCTGATTTAGATAATACTTCAGTCAGTGTGATCGTTGGTTCAGTACAGAAATTTAAAACCTTTGATATTGCAGAGGGGCAGAGTGTACAAATCTGTCAATTTGGAACCAAATCCGCTAAAGGAGTGACTTATACAGCAGCCACATTAAATGTGACAGGCATGACAGTAGGCGGAAACCTGACAGTGGATAATGGAAATGCGACAATCCGTGATCTTATCATGACAGGTGGAACACTTCAGGTTACTGGTGAGAAGGCTGGAAAAGCCGTTCTTACTAATGTGACGATGGAAGGAAATAAATCGGAAATTTTTGCGGATCGTGATTTTACAATCAGTGGAACGCTGACAAATCTCGGCACGAATGCAGAGCTATACACCAGACAGAAGCCGGAAGCAAAGGGAATTACCCAGATGCCATATCTGAATATTACGGGCAAGGTGGTGACAGAACCCGGCAGACAGATTACAATTGGCGTGCGTCCGAATGATTGTACGATTGATGAGATGGCGGAATTGCATGATGCTCCTCAAGCATCAGCACAGCTTCTGACGGCTAAGAGTGCAGGAGTGGAATGCTTCGCCGCAGATCCGGATAATGTGAACAATGCCGGAGCCTATGGACCGGGAAATGAAAACGGATACATGCTTGTGAAGACGGGCAATAATATCTATGCTTATGATTCAGACCATGTGGTAGTAGCGCTTTGTAAAGGAACAGTAAGCAATTGCAGTTTGGAAAATGCAGAGATTATTAACTATTATCCGGGATGGCAGGAGGCAGTTGCAGCGCTGAATGCATTGAATCAGAAAACAGAAACCTATACGCTGCTGCTTTTGAAAGATATCGGTACACAGGATGCATCCTTAAGTCTTTCCATGCCATCCAAGGCAGAGAAGGTTTACGTGACAAGCGTTGATGTGGCAGATGGTAACAGTAAGAGTATTTTCTATCGTAATGCTCTGAATCTTGGTACGAATATGGAATTTGCCAATGTAGAGCTTGCGCCTGTAACTGCAAAGGGCTTAGGGGCATCACTTGGATTCACAGTGAATAATTTTGCTTTGACTTTACGTGACATTCAGGTGAGCGAGGCAGAAAGCGGTATGAGTCTGAAAGATATTACCGGAAAAGGTAAGGGCTCCGTAACACTTATGTCAGAAGGACTGACGTTTAGCGGTGGAATCAGCGGGGTACAGGTTCTCATGGTACAAAAGGATGCCATAGTCACGGGAGCTGTCAAGGCAGATACATTGATGCTTCAGGACAACGTGGAATTTACGGCAAATGGGGCGATTACCGTCACCAATATTGAGAACGGAAATGGACAGAACACGCTGGCTTACGGCAGAACAGCTAAGGATTTGTCAAACCTGACAATCAATGGAACAATTACAAATAGCAATAGAGAGAATCCTCTGCAGTTGAAGATGATTATTCCGGAGGGTAAAGACTGGAACGAGTATGCGTTGCACCTTGCTGAAATTAAGGCAGGTGGTTATAAGGTTACATTGAGTGATACGAACAAGCTGGCGGTAATGCCGAAGGTATCGACCGCAGATTTTAATTTCTGCTTTAAGTCTATGGAACATGGGGATTTGGTGGAGAATATTGTCAAGGCGAATAAAGGACTCTATCTCATGGCTGATGACAACGAGGCAGACTATTCGGTCGGATTAAAATCATCGGCAAAAGATGGCATGAATCTATGTATGGATCTGACGCAGGCGATGAATGAAATCAATACGCTGGCAGACGGGACGGCAGATTATACGCTATATTTGTGGGGTTACTTTGATGATACCAATATTACGGATAACAATCCTTATGGTGCATTAACCATGCCGGGCAACGGCAAGGCGAAATCTGTGACACTGACAGGAAGCGACGAAGAAGGTGTGTCATATAATACAGTTGTGACCTTTACCGGAAATATTAATGCCTATGGAAATCTGACGATGAAAGATTTGTGTCTGGAGCCGGTAAAGAGTATCTCCAATGGTACACCGGCAGACTTTAATATTTCTGTCACAGGCAATGCCAAGAGCGGAGCATCCCTGACGTTAGATAACGTGAAGACTGAAGCTGACAAAAAATGGAATTGGAGTAATCAGGAGATAGCGGTTGAAGAGACCGGATTTATCAATCAGATTTCAGGTATAAAGAATCTGACTAACGTGACAATCAGAAATTCCAATCTGCGTTTGAAGACTGGTATAGCCAATGTGAATGAGTTGTCCATGGACGACGTGCGATTGATTACCTGTAAAGCATCTACAGTCAATAACTTATCAATGAATAGTTCAAGCTGGGATGCGATGGGTGCGACTACGATTACAAACGTGACGAATTTTACAGGAGGCGGAGATAGCTGCTATCTGGCGACGAAACAGGCGGCGAAGAATTTCCTGCCGCAGCTTACGATTAATGGCAGAATAGAAGACGTTATGACCTGTAAGGTCATTGCGGCATCCACATCGGTGACAGAGATTAAGTATGTGGATTCTTATAAAGATGTGAAACTGGCTAAACTGCCAAAGGAGGCGGCTGGAAAACTTAATGTTCTCTGGTCGGAGAGTCAGACAGAAACAGAAAGCGGATGGATTGTACCTGAGAATAGAATATATTATAAGGACACCGCAAATTATGTTCTTTGCGGCGATACCAGCGAAATGGCAATAAAGCTTACCGGTACAAACGGCGAGGGCGTGGCATTAGCTGATACTTATGCGAAGTGTTATCAGGATGTAGTTACGATTATCAATAATCTAAACGATCCAAAGGCTTCCTATAGAATTGAGCTCTTACAGTCCGAGTTTATGACTGGGAAGGACGGCACTTTTGGCGCAATGACTTTCCCGGCGAATAATAAAGCAGAGTCCATAACGCTGGCAGGCGATATGCAGAATGTTCCGGTTTTAACTTTCAGTGGAAACATTACCGCATATGGAAATGTAACACTGGAAAATTTAGAGTTGTGTGCAGTAAAGAATATTGTTAGTTCAGTTCCTGTGGATTTCAATTTATCCATTAATGGAGGAAAAGATGCAGCATCACTGACTCTGACAAATGTTCAGATTAGTGAGAATGGCGGAAAGCTGAGTAGTGTTAATGGAAATAGTAAGGCTTCCGTAATTTTGAATAGTGAAGGACTGAACCTGTCCGGCAGCATCAATGGAGTAACAACACTCACGGTAAAAGAAAATGCTGTAGTAAACAATGCTGTCAAGGCGAATACGTTGAGACTTCAGGGTGGCATTGAATTTACGGCAAAGGGAGCGATTACTGTTACTGACATTGAAAACGTGGGCGGTCAGAATACGCTGGCGTATAGTAGAACGGCGAAGAATGTTACAAACCTGACGGTGAATGGAACGATTAACAATGTTGAAGGAACAGGACAGCTTTTGTCACTGAAAATGTTACTTCCGGAAGGGGCAAGTCAGACAGCTTATGAATTGATGAAGGATCCGTTGAAAACGAGCGGTTTCCGGGTTGTATTGAATGATCAGAAGAAGCTGGCAGTGCTTCCAAAGGTATCTACCGATGAATTTGAATTCAGCATAGGCAGTGATGGTTCTTCAAGTACGATTGCAGCAGATAAACTCGTGAAAGCGAATAAGGGACTATATCTGGCAAATGATGATGTGGCGGCCGATATGGTGACATTGGAGACAATGGATGGAAATTCCGTCCGGTGTCTGGATCTGAACCAAGCTGTAAGCGAGATTAATACATTGGCAGATGGAACGGCAAGTTATAAGGTGATTTTGAACGGAGATTGTGAAGATGCTAATGTGACGGATGCCAATGCCTACAGCGCGTTGACCATGCCCGGTAATGGCAAGGCGGGAAGCGTGACTTTGAAAGGAGAGTTGAATGGAGAAAATACTTCAGTTCTAACGTTCAGCGGAAACATTACAGCATACGGCAACATAACTATGGAGAACCTGACGTTGAATCCGATGAAGGGTGCTTCCAATAACGCCCCGGCAGATTTCAACATTACTGTTACGGGCAATGCAAAAACCGGAGCGTCCTTAATCATGAATCATGTACAGACTGCCGCTGATGAACAATGGGATTGGAGTTATCAGGATACACCGGTTGAGCAAACAGGATTTATTAACCAGATTTCAGGCACAAAAGGTGTGACTAATGTAACGATTGAAGAATCTAATCTGCGTTTGAAGACCGGACTGACCAATGTAAATGAGTTATCTTTGAATAGCGCACGTTTGATTACCTGCAAGACCACTGTGATAAATAACTTGTCAATGGATGATTCCGGCTGGGATGCATTGGGTGCGACCACGATTACAAACGTGACACATTTTGCGGGAAGCGGGGATAACTGTTATCTGGCAGCAAAACAGGCGGCGAAAACCTTCCAGCCACAGCTTACCATTAATGGCATGGTAGAGGAGATAGTGACCTGTAAAGTGATAGCGGCATCTACCTCGGTGACAGCGATTGAGTATGTGGCTTCTTACAAAGATGTGAAACTGGCAAAAATGCCAAAGGAGGCGGCCGGAAAACTTAATGTCCTCTGGACGGAGAGCCAGACGGGAACAGATAGCGAATGGGTTGTACCCGGAAATAGAATATACTATAAGGATACTGCAAACTTTGTTCTTTGCGGCGATATCAGCGAAATGGCAGTAAAGCTTACAGGAACAAATAGTGGAGGTATGGCATATATTGATACCTATGCGAAGTGTTATCAGGATGCAGTTACGATCATCAATAATACGAATGATCCAAAAGCTCTCTATGAGATTGAGTTTTTGATGGAAGGAGAAATCCGGACCGGAAAAGATGGAAATGCTTATGGTGCTTTGACATTGCCGACAAAGGCAACAGGAGTTACCATTCGGGGAGTCGTATCGGACACAGATACTGTTAGTACTTATCTATGCTATACCGGAACGCTGAAACCGAACTGCCCGACGACATTTAAGGATCTTGTTCTGACAGAAGGTGCAGTGAAGAAAAATGTATATACTCCTACTTATCAGATTACGCCGGTATTAGGGAATGTAAATGTTACATTTGAGAATGTTTCTACTATGCAAAATCCGGCAGCAGGATCAGATGAGGCGGCAGTAGATATGGTATTTGCATCCGCAAGCGCGGCAAAAGGTATTTTGACGCTCAAAAACGAAAGTGTATACACCAAAGGCAATTTCGTTGTGAAGGAGTTGTGCGTATCAGGAGAGGCAGCTATTATTGCGGATAAGGCTGTGACGCTTACTAATATTACAGGTGAGGCTGGGGCAGATAGTGCGTCCCTTGTGCTGGATACCAAAGTTACTGCAATTACCAAAGCAGGTCAGCAGTCCCTCACTCAGTTAACTTTGAATGGTACGATTAGTGGAGTTGAAGTAGGTGTTGCGCCACGTATGTATGACCTTTCACAAAAGTCATATCACAGACTGACCTCTTACGAGGCTAGAGCTATGCAGGCAACGGCTGCTAAACCGGATGTCAGTCAGAAGCTGGCGAATTTATCCAAAACGTTTGCTGATTTTGATTCCTTGATAATACTGTATTCTTCCAAGGGCGACAGCTGGAGTCAGATAGAGCCGAATATGAATTTCTATAATTACAGTAACGGACTTTATATGAGACCTTAAGATGTTTCTATGCACAGGTGGATCTTTTGAATTTGCTATCTGCCAAGAGGCATGGAACAGAGAAAATTAAACAGTCTCCCGCAACTTGTTGTGTGAGATTGTTTAATTTTTGTTGTTGAAAATACGGTGAATTCCATGGAAAGGTTTGGTATACTATACTCATCAAATAAAAAGGCAGGTTTTTATATGGACATAAATTTGCAGATTACTGATATGGCGGGTGCAAGCCCCGAACATTCTCTGGTGATTGTCAATTTTGTTTCGGCAATCAGGAAACAGTTAAGGAATAGTACATGCTATGTGTACTCCGATAATGTGCAGTATAGATTTAAAACTGATGATGGAGAAGGCAAAATAGTCATTCCAGATGCCTCCATTAATTGCCGTACAAAATCAAGGCGTGGCAATACGTTTCTTGACACACCCAGATTTGTATTAGAAGTGTTGGCTCCAACCACAGAGCAATATGACCGTTCTGAGAAAATGGAAATATACAGACAGCAGGAAATTGAAGAATATTGGATTGTAGATTGGAGAAAGAAAGAGGTTGAAATATACGAGTTAGATTATGAAAATGACATTCCAAAATATTTTTTGTGGAATAAAATTACGGAAAACAATAAGAGTGAATTAAAAATTATCCATTTTCCGGGTATAAATATTACTTTTGATGAATTGTTTGATGAAATTGAATAAACATACCAAAAAGCATTGGCATAACCGCCAGTGTTTTTTTGTAATTAAGAAATTGTACCGTCTTTCGAGTTTGCGAAGCAAAGTTCAATTTTTGCAAGGTTAACGCAAGCATCATGTAATGTTCCTGTAAGGCAACGATGTTAGAATCATGTTTATACAGCTGCCAATGGGACTTTGCTTTGGTGCGCTGCAATGCCATGCATTGTTTTGGGCGTCTGGTGCAATAAGTCCTATATCATCTCTGTCGCAGTCATGACCGAGGAGGCGAGACGCTCCAACTTTGATTTTGCGGCACTGGTAGAAATAACTATCTGGGGCAATGCACAGATTACCGTTCCTGTTTGGATATTGTGTTTTGTTTTTTAAAGAAGGGCTGCTCAGAAATATTTATCTTTTCCGGAAGGCGGAAACTATATTGGTATCGTAGATGACGGATTTACCGGCAGTCTGAAACTGTGTATAGAGTGAATGCATATCGATATATGAAATCGAAGTTCATAATAAGAATTTGCTGACAGCCGTATAGAAAAAGGAAAAAATAATGCTCGACAGGACGAACTCAGAGCCGATTAGCATAAGAAGTGTACCGATTTTATATCTGATGATATTTTTATAGATCATTAATGTACAGTAAAAGGTAAATATATCCTTCTGTTCCTGCTTGTCGTGATGTTTGATAACATAATCTGAAAAGTGCTTGCGAAAACAAAGCATCTCAATCATATTTACGAATATAGGAAGGTCATAAAAATCAGCAGTGCACGTAGGAAGAGATATCGTCAGAGATAAATCATCACTCTTGAAAGTTATTTGCGGATTTTTCAGTATGTAATAATTATATTTCAGGAAACCGGATTTTTCCCGGCTGTATCTTTTCAGGAATGGCCATCTTTTCCAAGAAGAGAGATTAGTTATCTGCTCGTGAAGCGCGGAGAGATTTTCCTGAAATGAATGGATCTGCTTATTGCAATAAAGGGAGATCACGGAGATTACCGCCGATCCAAATGTGGCGAAAATAGAGCCTAGAGGAATGCAGTTACTTAAAGTCGCGTCCACAATACATTGACTGAAAATGAGATAGGTCACGTATACAGTGACACAAAATGAAAGAATCAGCAAAAGGAACTTGGCGATGCGTAAGAAAAAAGCAGATTGCACGAGCAGTCTGTTTTTTTGCAGTTATTTAAAAGTAATTCGCCTTCTTTGATGCTATAATTGCAATCCATTTGTATTCTCCGCTTTTCCTGACAAATATATGAATGATCAAATCATGTATATTTTCATCATACATAATATTGTATCGCTTTTCAAGAATATATGATTGACAGGACATGCTAAGCGAAATATAATCGATTTATATAAAGAGATTATATAATATGTTTATGTAACTATTCTATAGGGAATGCATCGATAAATTTATATGAAAGGACAGTATAATGCCTAAACAGAGAATCACCAAAGAAATGATAGTTGAGGCAGCTTTTGGGATTGCGCGAGAAAGCGGTCAGGACAGTGTACTTGTGAAGGAGATCGCCGGCAGGCTGAATTGTTCGGTACAGCCGATTTACAGTTATTGCAGCAGCATGGAGGGGCTTAAAAAAGACTTAATTATCCGGGTGAGGCAGTTTGTGCAGGACTATGTTGAGGAATATATTGCTATGCATGGTGGCGCAAATACGAATGATTTTTTCAAAATGACAGGACATGCATATGTGCAGCTTGCCGAGGCGGAGCCACATATTTTTCAGATGTTTATCCTGCATGAGCGTGAGGAAATTGATTCATTGGATGCGCTATATCAGGCGGAGTGTCATCCGGATATGGCTCAACACATTGCAGAAAATCTACACATTGATATTTGCAAGGCGCGTATGCTGCACAGAAATATGATGATCTATAACGTTGGCATTGGCACGATTCTTGCGACGGCAAGCCCCGGAATTTCAGTTAATGAGATTTATGAGCAGTTAGATATTGCATATCAGGCTTTTTTACGGCAGGGGATGGAAGAGTAAAAGAAGGAGGAACTTAAAAATATGGCAGTGAATAAAGTATTGATTGTATATTACAGTAAGACAGGTTTTACAAAAAAGTATGCGGAATGGATTGAGGAGAGCCTTTCGGAAGGTCTGTCCTGTGACGTGTTTTCTTATAGCAAACGCAGGAAAATACAGTTAAGTCAGTATGATATCATCTTGTTTGGCGGTGGTTTCCATGCAGGACAGATTAACGGTATTAAATGGTTCAAGACACAGATGCATAAGCTGTCAGATAATGCAAATAGGAGAATTGCAGTCTTTGCTACAGGAGCGATGCCGGCAGAGGCGCCGGATATCGAGAAGGCACTGCGGCAGAATTTTACGGAAGAAGAGTGGGCAAAGATCACAGCATTCTATCTGCCGGGCGGTTTGTGCTATGAAAAAATGGGCGTCGGAGACAGGCTCATGATGGCGGCTTTCAGGGCTCTTTTAAAAGAAAAAAATGTTGACAGCCAGATGCAGCAGATAGTGGCACATTCGTTTGACCTTACAAGTAAAGAGTTGATTACTCCGCTGGTGGAGTGGTGCGTTTCTTTCCGATCAAAGTGATCGCTTTCTGCGGACATTGATTGATACAGCGGTAACACATAGTACACTTTCCGGCAGTTATGACTTTGCCATTGCTTAAGGTCAGATTATGCATGGGACATACGCCGACACATTTGCCGCACCTGATGCAGGATGTGTTACGAATTTTTAATTTGTCGGAATAGTGCCGTGTCGTATTGTAGAACCAAAGCCGCTGTCCGAATAAGCCAGCCAGACGGGCAAAGAAACTCAGCCCGTTTTGCGGCGGTTTGCCGTTTATCAGTTTGCGGGCGGCGGTTTCCAGTTTAGCATCTGCTTTTTCAATAATCTTTCGGTTTTTATCCGGAGAGAATTTCAATAATTTGACGTCACAGATGCAGTCGGGCATGATAACGTGTACGCCACCGATGATGTCTGCGTTGTATTGCCTGAAAAGTCTGGCAGATACGCCTGCACCGTCGCCGCTGAACAGCCCCATGGTACAGATGATGAAAATCTTTTTTCCATTCCAGACATCTTTGTTTTCGACGATAAAATCCCGCACGATCTTAGGAAGATTGCTGTAGTAGATGGGATAAGCGAAGACGACCATATTTTGAGAAGCTTTTAATGCTTCTACGGCACAATCTGATTCTTCTATGGAAATAAGTTGTGCTGGGTGTCCGCTCAGTTGGTTTTTGTTTGATGATACTGCGGCGATAAATTTTTCTATGCAGTGTTTTGTATTTCCTGTGCCGCTGAAATAGATTCCTGTCATAATTCTCTCCGTTCCTGATGCGATTGATTCAAGATATATATGGATTACTTTGGTCAGATGCCTAAAGGTCAATTAATTCCCTCATTTCCTGTCACACGCTTAAAGTCTGTTATTGAAGTTTCAATTTGCGTCAAGGGCATTCTCTACAGCCTTCTCTATGACAAGGCTGGAATTTGTTGCCCCGGATACGGCATCTATATCCGTGCGTTGGGAAGTGATGATGTTCTGAATGATCTGCTCTGCGTTCTTTCCCCTTTGGTGCCGGTGTTCCAGCAGACGGATATCTGTGATCAGGCCGTCTGACACAGTAACAGAAACCTGCGCATAAATATATCCGGCATCATATTCGCCGATGTAAATGCCGTCTTCCATCTGAGATGTATCTACGCCTTGTAACCGGATGCAGGCAATTCGATTATTATAATTTTCAAAATCCAAATAATAGAATAGGATATGCGCGGCAATGCAGACCAGCATGATAAAAGACATCACACGATGCAGCTGGAGCTTATATGCGGCTGGATTAGAAACGTTTGTGTTTAGATTCTTTGATATTATCTGAAAACCACCGTTATGACAGAAGACGATAAGCAAAAGATAGGTGGCAGCTGCACAAATACCAGTTACGAGTACAGCTATGTTTCTCATTCTTAGAACAGGGAAGACGAGCATCATATGCACAGCGCTGCCTATCAATAAGATACCGCTGGCTGGTTTATGCAGTTTCATGATAAATCTGTCGGCTTTTCGTAAGCCGGCTTTTCTGGTCAATGCTTTCAGAAGTAAGATGCAAAAGCATAATAAGCATATGTAACCTGTGATGATGCCTGACATATTAGAGTGCCTCCTCAAATGAAAATGCTATTATCGAATAGCAGTACGTTAATCTGCGGGACGGACAGCAATTGCCCGATACAGCGCATCAAATCCGTATGAAAGAAAATCCTTTCGTGAAATTTTGATTTCCTGTGCTATGTATGCCTGCTTATTTTCAGCAGTCAGAATCAGACCGGACATCATTCCCCAGAAAGAAAAAATAGTGGTCAGGATCGGAATGTCTGGGCGAAAATCTCCCATAATGATACCGTCCTGTATAAAACAACGTATTTTGTCGTTAATCTTCTCGCCGACACGAAATGTCTCCTGTTCTTCCGGAAGAAAATCCGCGTGTGTAAAATCGATGTTGATCTCACTGAGTGCTAACCGGAAATAGAAGGGATATTCCTGCTGGTATGTAACCAGTGCCTGACAGATGTTGTCATAGCGTTCTTTCGTATACGCGTTTGCTTCCAGCGCATCAGAGATATGGTCATAAAGCATTTCCATGCTCTCCAAAACAAGAAGTCCCACGATTTCTTCTTTGTTTTTAAAATAAACGTACAGAGTTGCTTTGCTGTAGCCCGATTTCTGTGCGATCTCGTTCATGGAAGTGCCATCGATGCCTTTTTGCATGAACAATTCCTGTGCGGCAGAAGCGATGTTGTGTCTGTGTACGCTGCTGGGTTCTTTTTTTCTGCGTCCCATGTGAACTCCCTATATGAAAAAGTGTTATAAGAGATATTGTGTATCTTTTTTTAGTTTGCATATGCACAATAAATATTAATTAAACCGACGGTTCAATTATTGCATGTAATTCAAATAATGTCAAGTAAGAAGTATGGAAATGATAGAAAAACTCATATCCGGGTGATATAATGGGAATGCGGTTAAATGTTCTTATGAACGAATT
Organism: uncultured Lachnospiraceae bacterium; assembly: GCA_947179245.1. Classification (GTDB taxonomy): domain Bacteria; phylum Bacillota; class Clostridia; order Lachnospirales; family Lachnospiraceae; genus UBA3282. Next base: position 18,585 of record CAMXBD010000018.1, read on the forward strand.
GAGTAAAAAGATAAATAATAGAAAATGAGGGTTTACTATCTATGAATCAATATCATGTTAAAAAGCTGGATCATATAAAAGAAATCAAAGTTCAGGTGCCGGGCTCCAAAAGCATCACCAACAGGGCATTACTGCTCGCGGCATTATCGTCGCGCCGGTGCAGACTGCACGGTGTCTTATTCAGCGACGATTCCAGAGCTTTTCTGGACAGCCTGACAAAGCTGGGGTTTGAAGTGGAAGCAGACGAAGAGACAAAGGATGTGGTGATTCAGGGGTTAGGTGGCAGGATTCCTAATAACCGTGCCTCCATCAACGTGAGAAGTGCAGGAACGGCAGCGAGATTTTTGACAGTCATGCTGGCGCTGGCAGGGGGAGAATATGAACTTCAGGCGTCGCCGCAGATGTGCAGACGCCCCATGAAGCAGCTTTTGGATATCCTGAAAGAAGCAGGTGTGGAGTTTGTTTTTCAGGGAGAAGAAGACCATTTTCCTTTTGTGATGAAGTCGCAGTCTGTGTCCATGAAAGAGGTGCAGATCGATACCGGAATCAGCAGTCAGTTTGCAAGTGCTCTTCTCATGTCGGGCGCGCTTCTTAAGGAGGGGCTGACAGTGCTTCTTTCCGGCGACAGGGCGGAAGGTTCTTATATTAAGATGACCCTTGCCATGATGGAACAGTTCGGTATTAAGCCACACAAAGTAGAGGACGGATACCGGATTCCGAATACCAATGCTTTCGGACTTGAGGAATATCAGGTGGAGCCGGACGTGTCAGGCGCATGTTATTTCTATGCAATGGCGCCCTTATTACAGACAGATGTCACGGTAAAAAATGTTCATATGGATTCTTTGCAGGGAGACATAATGTTTCTAAATATTCTGAAGGATATGGGCTGTACCGTAACCGATGAGTCAGATGGAGTTAAAATAGCAGGCAGCAGTCTTGCAGAGTATCCGGGCATGGATATTTCCATGAAAGACTTTTCGGATCAGACCATGACGATGGCAGCGGTCGCACCTTTCGCCAAAGGTCCTACACTGATCCGCAATATTGGGCACATACGTTATCAGGAGACCGACAGGATTCATGCCATTTTGACAGAGCTTACCCGCATGGGAATCAAATGCGAAGAAGTTCTGGAACATGACGGAATCAGAATCATGCCCGGAGCGATAAAGGAGTGTGCTGTTGAGACTTATGAAGATCACCGCATGGCGATGGCTTTTACGTTGAGTGGTCTGAAAACGGGTAAGATTACAATTATGAATCCGGAGTGCTGCCGTAAGACGTTTGAGAATTATTTTGAATTGATTGAAGAGTTGTACTAAGCGGCATATTTTGTGAGGATGCGGGAAGATATGGTTGTAAATGTACTTGTAAAAAGTGTCTCGAAAGACAGAAATAAAATCACTCCGGTTCCTTATGATATTCCAGCAGATATCAGTACTGCTGGTGATTTGCTCAATGAGATGGTCAAAGTCTGTCTGGAGCAGTATCGGAAGAGAGTGCAGAGCAAAGGCGGAAATGATTTATTGAAGCAGGTGGAGACGTTAGAGGAACGTGCCATGTCAGGAAAAGTAGTCTATGGAGTATACTCTGGCAGGAAACCGCCGGATGAGGTAGAAGCAGTGGAAAATGCGAAAGATGCATTTGAGGACGGAGTGACAGCAATATTCGTTGATGGAAAAAGGATAGAGAATCTGACAGATCAGGTGATGCTTAGGGAGGGCAGTGAGGTGATGTTTGTCAAGCTTACTGCCCTTTCGGGTTCCTGCCTGCTGTTAGACTGGATGTCGTAAGTATGGAGGCGCAAATGATATACGATCATGAATCCCGTCAAAAGTTGATAGATACATATGAGAAACAGTGGAATCAGAGGCTTACAGACCAGCCGCAGGATGTGCTTGATATGGTAAAAAATATCGAGCTGTCAAGGGGATATCTGAGTGTGGGAATGAAAGTGCCGCAGGATGTCTACCGCATTTTAGGACAAAAAGATATGACTCCATCCAGAATGATGAAGGAGTACTATGGGGAACTGGTCAGACTGTATGTGCCGGAGGAAAAACGGGAGCAGTATTTTAGTTTGATTGATAAATTAAATCAGTTTCCGGCGTACGGTACAGGGAGCAGAGGCGATAGCTATGTGCCTTTTGCAAATGAAATATTTGAGATGCTGTTTGATTATAAAGTATTGGGATTCTATGGCGGGAATCTGTCGGATTATCTGAAAAAAGACTTGCCGGATGAGCTTTTGGATATCAGCGTACATACGAATCTTTACGGCATGAGACACATGGATAATCTGGTTGCCGCCGCGCTCGATGAGGGTGACGAGGCAGTGATTCGCATTGCGCATGATACGTTGTGCGGTGGTGAATCTGCGATAGAGCTTGAAAGCAGGTTTTTATCCGGAATTATGAAAAGCTCAGATCGGGCGCTTTATGAACAGGCTGGCAGATTACTGTTGGCGGCGGGCATACAGGACGGGCTCAGGCAGATGGTGTGTCAGGCGGCGACTGCCGGAACTGCGGAGGCATTTGTCGGCGTATTTGATTATATCTGTGAGAATAAATTATTCCGATTCAGCGGTGTGCGGATGGCGCTGATGCAGTGGTTCAATGTATGGGACAGCAAAGGATTGGAGCTGCTGATGGGGAAATATTTATCCTCAATCAAAGAAGCTTTGCATAACCGGAATAAGGCGGTAGAGCTTTGCGGATCGTCGGATCAGATTTTAATCTATATTGGTCTGTGGGCGATCAGCGTATACAATAGTGACAATGTAATCGGAATCCTGCATGGTTTTCAAAGAGAAGGCACGAAGCCGCAGTTGCTGGCGATGGCATATTTTAATCAGAAAATGTGGTCTGATAAAGCGTGCCGTCAGGTAGCACAGCGGGTACTGCATGATACGCGTAATGAACAGGATATGGAGCTTGTGGCTGCTTATTGGGATGCATACTGCATTGATTTAGACAGGTATCTCAGAAAAGCCGGTATCAGGAAATGGGACGGCGCCGCAGGTTATGTCAAAGTGCCGCTTGGTGATTATTTCGAGGATGAAAACGAGGCGGGATGCCGGGTTAAATTTCTTAGAAATATATTGGATAATCTTCAAGGCGGGGATGTGCGGTTCGCTCCCTGCATTTTCCCATGGCATAGTGCCAAGATTACCGTATCGCAGGTGATGAAACAGCTCTGTGTGCACGCACATATACTTGGGGATGAGGAACTGACGGATTATGTGCTGGATCATATTAAGGATATAAAGAAAGAATCAAATACAGGAAGCAGGGCAGATTATGTGGAACTGCTTCTGCATGATGTGTCAGAAAACAGGCATATAGATAAACTGGTCAGCCTGATTGCGGATAAGGAGAGTGACACGCAGGAGACGGCGGCAAGGTTGTTGGAGAATGTTACTCTTGAGGAGTCCCATTATGAAATGCTGGAAAGCTTTTTGAGGCTGAAAAATGGAGGAATCAGAAGAAATGCAATCAAGCTGTTAAGTATGCAGAGTAAGGAACGGATACCTCTTTGTGTGGAACGGCTCTTACAATCCGGCGATGAGAGAATGCAGGAAGGTGCGCGGAGTCTGATGCTGGAAGTTACACAGGAGGAATCTGCATGTGAGGAGCAGGAGGGATATGGTCTGTATAAAACGGATGTTCATATCACATTCCCACAGCGCAAAGCGGATAGGCAGGCGGTTATTTCCTATTTTGATATAGAGCGGGAAGTGATAGACGGTATCCTCTCTAAACTCGCGGAGCTGATCGAAGAATATACTGATAAACTGTATATTGCTAAGAATGGGGAAGAGATACGGTTTGATTATTATTTATCCGGTGGCCACAGATGGATATATGATGGTGAGGTTCCCTTTCAGGAGGTATGGACTGGTTTTTATGAAAAAGAAATCAAGGATGTCAGGACTTTGACACTTCTTGACCTGTGTTTGTGTGACCGTGGAATAATTATGATCGAGCAGGAAAGGTATGAGCAGTGGAATCACACGCTGTACGGAGATGCTATAGCAGATTACGTTTTGCCGGAAACTATACGGGCGATGGGGACAGCGCTAGGCCGTATAGTTGATATTTTGACAGATATTTACGGACAAGGTGATCTGGGTCAGATTGGTATGGAAGTGCTGCAGTGGGTCATGGAAGATATGTTGCCCGAAGAGATGTGGTATCAGAGAAAACAGAAATATAACGGGATTCCTACTTCTCATAAGACCGCATATATAAACTCCGCTAAGATGCGGAAAATCCGGCGGGCAGTAGACGGATGCACAGGGACAGAGAACTTTGTAAACCGTTTCTTTTTGTATGCATTGTTAGACGATAAATTTTGTTTTCAGGAAAGCAGGGGAAAGCGGTATGACCGTTATGGCGGAAATGATGATTTATTAGATGTATTGGATTATGTCAAGGCGTGTTCCTTGGGGATTATAGAGGAAGATATCGTCTATAAGAACATCTTTGAGAAGTGGGGACTGCACTATACTTTTGATGCATTAGGGATGTTTGAAGGTATGAAAGACCGCTGGCGGTGGGAAGACCGGGTGCAGAAACTGAAAGGTGCCACCAAAGAGGAAGAAGAACAGTTCATGGAAACAGGACACCGTATTTATACCCGGCTGACAGAGCGGATACTGGAAGCAGAGTTGAAGCGGGGAGATATGCCTACGGATTTTTCAGACAGTATCGGCAGCATTGAGCTGATTTACGGTATGAAGTATTTTGTAAGAATCTTAATGGCGCTGGGTGATGAGAAACTGGCAAGACATGGACAGACAAACGCCGGGAAGAAGGAATGCCTCAGTCATCTTCTCTATGTCTGTATGCCACAGGAGGGTGATAGTGCAGAGCTACTGAGAGAATTACTGCATAAGGAAGGAAACGGCAAGGCGGCGGTCAGCGACAGAAGACTCATTGAAGCAGGTATGTATGCACCGCAATGGTTAGACATTCTGGAGAAATATTTTGGAATCTGCGGATTGAAGAGTGGCGGATACTATTTCATTGCGCATATGGATGAATGGTTTGATGAAAGGCGCAGGGCGGTGATCGCCCGCTATACGCCTTTGACCACGGAAGAACTTAGAATGGGTGCCTTTGATTCCGGGTGGTTTAGGCAGGTTTATGCAATGCTGGGGGAGAAGTACTTCGGCTGGCTTTATGATGCCGCAAAATATATTTCTGGTGGGGCAAAACATGTCCGGGCAAGAAAATACGCGGATGCGGCATTGGGAAAAGTGTCTGTGGAGCGGCTGGAAACAGAGATTGTTTCTAAGCGGAATAAGGACTCACTGATGAGTTACGGACTGATTCCTTTTCATGATAAGAAAGATATGCTGCACAGATATGATTTTATACAGCAGTTTCTAAAGGAGAGCCGGAACTTCGGCAGCATGCGCAGAACAAGTGAGGCGCTGGCTGTGAAGATGGCACTCCGTAATATGGCTTCTGCGGCGGGATATTCAGACACTATGCGCCTGTCCCTTGCCATGGAAAGCGAGATGACAAAAGAGTATGAAAAATATAGTAATTCGCATGAGGTAAAGGATAAGAAGTTAAAGGAGCAGAGCAGAAGATGCATCTCTATGTTCGAGCAGGCAATGACAGAGGGAGAAATTTTTCGTTATGAAGAACTTGCCGCGCTGTGTGAGAATCCGTCGGCTGGACCTGTGATTCGTGCACTTGTTTTTATCGAGCAGGAAGCTTTTGCCGTGCAGGCAGACAAAGAGCAGGATAACGCTAAAAATGCCGGTAGGACAAACACTGAAAAGAAAGAACGGCGAAACGGTTATATTACAGAAAATGGACTGATGGATGCGGCAGGCAATATGATTCCGGTTAAGCCGGATACTGTCCTTCGGGCAGCACATCCTGTAGAATTGTATCAGGAGGGCGTACTGGAGGCATACCAGAGAGGGTGTTATGATAAGATATCTTCGGGTGTGGTAAGAAAGCAGCCTTTTAAACAAATCTTCAGAGAGTTTTATGTGAAGCTAAAAGAAGAACTGGAACAAAAAAGCAGTCATATGTTTGAGGGGTATCAGGTAGATGCACGCAAGGCGCTGGCGTGCTTAAAGAGCCGGGGATGGATCGCAGACGCAGAAGAGGGAATCCAAAAAGTCTGTTATGGAACGGATATCGTAGCAAGAATCATTGTGTTGTCAGACTGGATCACGGTGGAGGATCTGATGACACCGTCCATAGACTGGATTGATTTCTATGACCGGATGAATCATGAGCCCGTGTATGTGAAGGATGTACCCGATATTGTCTACTCGGAGATCATGCGTGATGTGGATCTGGCGGTGAGCGTCGCCTATGTGGGAGGCGTGGATCCTGAGACCTGCCGCTCTGGAATTGAGATGAGAAAGGTGATCGCAGAGTACAATATGTCATTGTTTGGTCTGCAGAATGTAGAGTTTGTCAAAAATCATGCTGTGATCAAAGGAAAACATGGTACATATACAGTCCATATGGGAAGCGGCGTTGTGCATCATAGAGGCGGTCCGCAGATATATATAAAGGCGGTTCCGGCACAGAGACGCGGGAGAATTTTTCTGCCCTTTGTGGATGATGACCCGAAGACGGCAGAAATCCTGTCGAAGATCATTTTGTTTGCACAGGATGATAAGATAAAAGATCCGGAGATTCTGGGTCAGATATAAATCTGCAAATTATTTCTTTACAAGGGTATATTGTATTTTATACTGGCAGTGATATGATGGAAGATAACAGGAGTGAGGACGTTATGACACATAAAACAGAAATGGAATTGTGGGATGTTTATACAAAAGACCGAGAAAAGACAGGCAGACTACATAGCAGGGGAGAGAAGATGAAGGACGGGGAATATCATATGGTAGTCCATGTCTGCATTTTTAACAGCAAAAATCAACTGTTGATTCAGAGAAGACAGCCTTTCAAAAAGGGCTGGTCGAATATGTGGGATATCACCGTAGGCGGATCAGCTTTGCAGGGGGAGAGCAGTTGTCAGGCGGCAGAGAGAGAAGTGTTTGAGGAAATCGGTTTAAAAATAGATTTATCAGACGCCAGACCGGATTTTACGATCAATTTTGAGGATGGCTTTGATGATTACTATTTATTGGAGCGGGAAGTGGACTTAGATAAACTGCATTTACAAGAGGAAGAGGTTCAGGATGTCCGATGGGCGGACAAAGAAGAAGTGCTCCAGATGCAGGAACAGGGCATCATGATTCCGTATTGGTTTTTAGACCGGTTATTTGAAGTGCGCGGTTATGATGCGCACGGCAATCAAAAGCGTGACATACGGATTGAATTTGCCACGATGCACAATCTTGCTTCGTGGATGAGTCTGGTAGAGATTGTGAGAGCGAACTTTCCCGGATTGGAAACACAAGAACTGATTGAAGGATATCGGGATACAGTTATAAAAAATATAGAGCGGCGTAGTGCCATATGTGCACTGCATGGTAATATTGTCGTAGGAATCCTGCTTTTTTCCGAAAAACATAATATGCTTTCATGCATGGCGGTTCATCCTGAATACCGCAGGAACGGGATTGCAGGAAGTATGATTGGATTGATGCTGACGAAGCTGGATCAGACGAAAGATATTACCGTTACAACATTTCGCGAGGATGATCCTAAAGGAACTGCACCGCGGGCGTTGTATAAGTCTTTAGGATTTGTCCCGTCAGAACTTTGTATTGAGCAGGGATATCCCTCGCAGGTGTTTGTGCTGAAAGGAAAAATGCATTAAGGTAGAAGATACTGAAACAGTGAAAGGAATCAATGAGTAGTTGTGACAAGGCGGGAAGCATATAGTATTCTTGGAATTTCACCGGAAACGTCGAGGGATGAAATCAAAAAAAGATACCGGAAATTAATGCTCCAAGTGCATCCGGACAGTGGTGCATCATCAGATGAAAGCTATAGATACAGTGCGCAGGAAATTAATATTGCCTATGAACTTCTAAATGCGGAAGGCACTGCAGATGATCTTTCCTGTCAAGCGGCAGGTTCCCGCAGTAGAAAAGGCAATGCCGCACGGGAGAAGAAAAAGGATGTATGGAATGCACCGCTTAACACGAATGCTTATCGGCAACGGGAGATTTTATGCTATGCAGAAGATAATGACGGTACTGTGTTAGGGAATTTTTGTGTTGCAAAGGGAAAATATCTGTGGACAACGGAAGAAGATTTCCCATTGTTTCTGCTAAGCGTTTACCAGTGTGGCAAACAGATTCTGGATGAGTGCGATGAACATTATCACAGAGGAGATGTACCTGTGATACGGCAGCGTATTCAGGCTGAACTCACTTATCTGCTTGCACAACAGTTTATAGACGGAACTGCGCTGTTACAGGAACTTGCGAAAGAAGATGTGCCGGACGAAGACGGAAACAGGATTTTCTATATTCCATCTATGCTGGAACTGACAGCTGGCAGGGTGAATTTGAAAGCAGGGGATATTCTTTTGCCATCTGAACTCAGGCGGCATAAATTATATTTGAAAAATCAGGCAGGACGCGAGATAGGTTATCTTTCTTTTCAGGATGACCGGTTATACTATATTATAGTGCCTCTTTTTGAGCAAAAAAGGGTGCAGATCAAGGTACAGGCAGCAGAAAAGCAGGAAAACAGAAGGCGGAATAAATCCGGAGGATACCATAACCTTCATTTATGGATCAGACTGCTTGATGCTGACAGGAATTGTATGCCGGAGAACCTGAATTTACAGATTGATGAGTTATTGGAGATGTATCAAAAGGCAGATTAGAATGTAGAATTAGTAAAAACGAGTGGAGCTAAGATATGAAAATTGCAGTATTTTTTCCGGGAATAGGCTATCATTGTGACAAACCGCTGTTATATTACAGCGGAAAAATTGCAGAGCAGTATCATTTTGAGACATATAGAATAACCTATACTGGTTTAAGCAGATCAGTAGATGAGGCGTTTGAGCAGGCAGTTGCTCAGACTGAGGATGCGTTGGCGCAAATTAATTGGAGCCAATATGAGGAAATACTTTTTGTGTCAAAAAGTATTGGCACAATCGCAGCGTCCGTTTATGCTAAGAAGCATGGGATTAATTGCAGAAATATTTATTATACGCCGTTGGAAAAAACTTTTGCCTATAGTCCGCAGTCCGGAATCGTCTTCCATGGCACTAATGATTCATGGGTGGAAACGGCAATCATTACCGCTAAATGTCGGGAGTACGCTCTGCCGCTGCATATTATAGAGGGCGTCAATCATTCACTTGAGACCAAAGATGATACGATGAGAAATCTCAGTATATTAATGCGGGTGATGGAATTGACGAAGAGTTATATTGCGGATGGGATTCAGTACAGGCAGTTAGGTGAAGGGGATTTATGCCGTGAACTTTTCAGTGGATTTATCCGGCATCAGAATGTTACGAAGTGCCGGAGAAAAGAAAATGGAAGCTGGGTTATAAAAGATGATCCCTTTATTGACGATTGGAGCGAAAATGACTATAAGTTTCTGGTCAGCTGTTTGACTAATACAGTCAATGCAGGTGGTTTTGTCTATGCCGCCTTTTGTGATGGTGTTTTAAAAGGATTTGTCTCTGTGGAATCAGCTATGTTCGGAGGTATAAATAAATATCTTGATCTGTCAAGTATTCATGTGTCCGAGGATATGCGCGGAAGAGGGATTGGAAAGATGCTTTTCTTGGCGGCAGCAGAGTGGGCAAAGCAGAAGGGAGCGGGTAAGTTGTACATCTCAGCTCATTCGGCAGTGGAGACGCAGGCGTTTTACCGTACCATGGGGTGCGTGGAAGCACAGGAGTACAATAAGGAGCATGTGGAAAGAGAGCCTTATGACTGTCAGCTGGAATATGTATTATAAGAAAAATATTTTCAGAACCGGATGCCATATATTTTTTGTAAAGTATATTGCATCCGGTTTCCTTTTTTGATAGACTAAAGTAGTCTGAAGAAATGGAATTCTGTTATGCATGTCAGGCATTTCGCCACGATTTCCATTATTTCATTATTCTGAGGGATTTATTTGAAGGACTTCGGGTTTGCGAAGCGAATCTCGCAAATTAAATTCCAAAGCAACTTACTTGAGAAATTCCGAAGCGACTTATTTGAGAGATTCCGAGTTCGCGAAGCGAATCTCGTAAATTAAATTCCGAAGCGACTTACTTGAGAGATTCCGAGTTCGCGAAGCGAATCTCGTAAATTAAATTCCGAAGGAATTTAATTTTTGGAAAGGAGGGTTGAAGTGTCATTTATTGGACACATAGAATGATAGACTATGGTTAGAAGTTGTGATTGTCTATGTGAGGCGGTCATAATAATCACTAAAATAATAAAAATAGGATTGACAAAATCGAACATTTGTTTTAATCTGGTAAAAGAACAGATGTTCTAAATGAAAAGGAGAACATGGTATGGAAAGAGAAGAAAAATTAAAAGCATTAGACGCAGCTTTAGGACAGATAGAGAGACAGTTCGGTAAAGGAGCCGTTATGAAACTCGGTGATCCTTCCGTGCAGATGAATGTAGAGACGATTCCCACAGGCTCCCTAAGTCTTGATCTGGCATTGGGACTCGGAGGTATTCCGAAGGGGAGGATTGTGGAAATCTACGGACCAGAGTCCAGTGGTAAGACTACAGTAACGTTACATATGATTGCAGAGGTACAGAAGCGGGGTGGTATAGCCGGATTTATCGATGCGGAACATGCGCTTGATCCCGTGTATGCGAAGAATATCGGGGTAGATATTGATAATTTGTATATTTCCCAGCCGGACTGCGGTGAGCAGGCATTAGAAATCACAGAGACGATGGTGCGCTCCGGGGCGGTGGATATTATTGTAGTGGACTCTGTTGCGGCTTTAGTGCCGAAAGCGGAAATTGATGGTGATATGGGAGACAGTCATGTGGGACTGCAGGCACGTCTGATGTCACAGGCACTCCGTAAGCTGACAGCGGTAATCAGCAAATCTAACTGTACGGTTATTTTTATTAACCAGCTTCGTGAGAAAGTGGGTATCATGTTTGGTAATCCGGAGACAACTACAGGCGGACGTGCACTGAAGTTTTATTCTTCCGTTCGTCTGGACGTCAGGAGAATTGAATCTCTCAAGCAGGGTGGAGAGGTAATCGGTAACAGAACGAGAGTCAAGGTTGTTAAGAATAAGATCGCGCCGCCATTTAAAGAGGCAGAATTTGACATAATGTTTGGAGAAGGTATTTCCGTTGTAGGAGATATATTAGACCTTGCAGCAGAGAATAACATCATCAATAAGAGTGGTGCATGGTATGCTTATGAGGGTAATAAGATTGGACAGGGAAGAGAGAATGCGAAACAGTATCTCAGAGATAATCCGGCAGTCTGTACAGAGGTAGAGCGTAAGGTTAGAGAACTGTTTAATCTTGAGACAGATGCCGCAGATGATGCGAAACCTGCATCAGAAACAGCAAAGAAAGCTGCTAAAGAGACCGGCAAGTCAGAGAAGTAATAATTAAAAAGTAACAACGACAGTAGTTAATGTCAGATTATAATAGTCGTGTTTACTATGGAGAATATAAATGTTTGTGACACAGATATCCGGAATATCGAAATCAAGGTATCGGATTTACTTGGACGGACAGTTCGCTTTTGTATTATACAAAGGCGAACTGCGTCAATTTCAAATCAAAGAGAATCAGGAACTTTCTGAAGAGATTTACCAGCATATCATGACGCAGATACTGCCAAAGCGTGCGAAACTGCGCAGTATGAATCTGCTCCAGTCAAAAGATTATACGCGAAAACAATTAGAAGATAAATTGGTGCTGGGGGAATATCCGGCGGAATGTATCAGTGAGGCGATTGCTTATGTGGAATCCTACGGATATATAGACGACAGGCGCTATGCGAGAGATTTTATTGAATATAATCTTCAAAACAAAAGTAAAAAGCGCATAGAAACGGACTTGATACGCAAAGGAATTGCTAAGGATGTTATTCAGGAAGCATTTGAGGAACTGGAAGTTCTGGGTGTGGAACAGGATGAATTAGCTATGGCTTGCGAACTGCTCAATAAGAAAAAATATTGTGCAGATACAGCCACCAAACAGGAACAGCAAAAAATGTACGGATTCCTATTTAGAAAAGGTTTTTGCAGTGACATAATCAGCAAGGCACTTTTGCTTGACATAACATCAAATTCAGTATAAAATTGAAGTGTTGTAATTTTGCTTATTATAGAATGTTCTTACAAATAGATGGTTAAAACAATGTAAACATTCTAGAATAGATTATGTACAATGAAAACTAAATAAGGAGGTGCTCCTGTAATGTTGCAAGTTGTGGTAGCAGTAGTCATCACGCTGGTAATTTCTATTCCGGTATCTGCCTTGGTTGCAATCAACTATCGCAAGAAAGTTGTGGAAGCCAAGATCGGAAACGCAGATGATAAAGCCAGAGAAATTATTGACGAAGCTCTCAAAACTGCTGAGGCGAAAAAGCGCGAATCACTTCTTGAAGTCAAGGAAGAGTCTATTCGTACTAAGAATGAACTCGACAAGGAAATCAAGGAACGTCGTGCGGAGGCACAACGTTATGAACGCCGTGTGCAGCAGAAAGAAGAGAACATCGATAAGAAAGCCGATGCTATTGAGAAAAAGGAAGCCAGTTTAGCACAAAGAGAAGAATCTTTAGCAAAACAGCGGGAAGAGATTTCTAAGTTAAACGAGCAGAGATTACAGGAACTGGAACGAATCTCAGGTTTGACCTCCGAACAAGCAAAAGATTATTTGTTGAAAATTGTTGAAGATGAAGTGAAACATGAAACTGCTGTCATGATCAAAGAGATCGAAAGCAGGGCAAAGGAAGAAGCAGATAAGAAAGCAAAGGAATATGTTGTTACGGCTATTCAGAAATGTGCGGCTGATCACGTATCCGAGACGACGATATCTGTTGTACAGCTTCCTAACGATGAGATGAAGGGTAGGATCATCGGCAGAGAGGGACGTAATATCAGGACTCTTGAGACCATGACAGGCGTTGACTTAATTATTGACGATACGCCGGAAGCAGTTATTTTATCCGGATTTGACCCGATTCGCAGGGAAGTGGCGAGAATTGCGCTTGAGAAACTGATTGTGGATGGACGTATTCATCCTGCAAGAATTGAGGAGATGGTAGAGAAGGCGCAGAAAGAAGTAGAAGTAATGATCAAAGAGGAAGGTGAGGCTGCTACGCTTGAAGTTGGTGTACATGGCATTCACCCCGAACTCGTGAGATTACTTGGTAAGATGAAGTTTAGAACCAGTTATGGTCAGAACGCTTTAAAACATTCAATTGAAGTTGCTCAGTTGTCCGGTCTACTTGCTGCTGAGATGGGATTGGATGTCAGAATGGCGAAACGTGCAGGCTTATTGCATGATATTGGTAAAGCAGTAGACCATGAGATGGAAGGTTCGCATATTCAGTTGGGCGTGGAACTTTGTAGAAAGTACAAAGAGTCGCCGACTGTAATCAATGCAGTCGAGTCTCATCATGGTGATGTTGAACCGCAGACTCTGATCGCATGTCTTGTACAAGCAGCGGATACGATATCTGCGGCAAGACCGGGTGCAAGAAGAGAGACATTAGAAACATATACAACAAGACTAAAACAATTAGAAGACATTACAAACAATTTCAAAGGTGTTGATAAATCTTTTGCTATTCAGGCAGGTAGAGAGATTCGTGTTATGGTAGTTCCGGAACAGATTAACGATTCTGACATGGTATTACTCGCAAGAGATATTTCTAAGCAGATTGAAGCTGAATTAGAGTATCCCGGACAGATCAAAGTTAACGTGATTCGAGAAAGCCGTGTTATTGACTATGCTAAATAAGGATAGTGTGTAAAATAAGATAAGGAAAGTATTGAGAATGCAGTGTTTTCAAGACTTTCCTTATTTTTTATGTAATAGGAAATTGCTCCCTGTTTTCGAGTTCGCGAAAATTGCAATATAAAAGAATAAATTTTATATCTTGTCCATATACTCTAATAGTTACATTATTTTGGAGGTAAATTATGGCAAGAGGACAACGGAAATCGATCGAAGAAAAAATTCAACAGAAACAGCAAGTGATTGATGCATTAGAAACACGTATAGAACATGAAAGAGAAGAACTGGAAGCGTTAATAAGTGAACAAAAACAAAAAGAGGTAGAAAGTCTTTATGATTTCATTAAAACGTCTGATTTAAGCGTTGACGAAGCTACAGAGGTATTACAACAATATGTGGCAGAGCATGAAGAGGTTCTGGCGTAAAAATAGGGGACAGAGGAAAGAGATATTTAATTCTTCTGTTCTTTATTTTTTGGAAGTCATCTAATGAAAGAAGATAGAAATTCAATAGAGTGGTACGCTTCTCGGCAGATTAAGACATCATGCTTTTACTGTATCTGTACAGAATTACTATAAATGGAAAGAAATCAGGAAGAAAATTGTCTTATCTATATACTTGTGAAATAGAAAGAACTGTAGTAGAATATTTAGAAGTGTATGATTGTATACAATTATTCAATGTGTGAATGCTGACTTGAAAGTGATAGAGCATCAATTAAATAATACAGATCAGTATCTCACAGACAATTAAAGCAGGCTGAGAAAGGAGTACAGGGATAACGATGAAACCGTACAAAGAGATGAGCAGAGAAGAACTTCTGACACTGAAAGCAGAACTTGAAAAGCAGTTTGAGGATGCGAAAGGTAAGGGATTAAAATTGGATATGTCCAGAGGAAAACCTACCCCGGCGCAGCTTGATATGACAATGGGTTTGATGGATGTTTTGAATTCTGAGTCAGATATGAATACGATGGATGGCATAGATACCAGAAATTATGGTCTGATGGATGGTATTCTGGAAGCAAAACATTTGATGGCTGATGTGATGGGCGGCATTCCGGCTGAGAATGTGATCGTATATGGTAATGCCAGCTTGTCGATTATGTATGATACGGTTTCCCGCGCTGTGACACATGGCGTTCTTGGAAGTACACCGTGGTGTAAACTGGATAAAGTAAAATTCTTATGTCCTGTACCGGGATATGACAGACATTTTGCAATCACACAGCTTTTCGGAATTGAAATGATTACGATTCCTATGACTCCCGAAGGACCGGATATGGATCTGGTAGAGAAGTATGTGTCTGAGGATTCTGCGGTCAAGGGTATCTGGTGTGTGCCGAAATATTCTAATCCGCAGGGAATTACTTATTCTGATGAGACAGTCAGAAGATTTGCGGCTTTGAAACCGGCGGCTGAGGATTTCCGTATTTATTGGGATAATGCATATTCAATCCATCATCTGTATGATGATAATCAGGATCAGATATTGGAGATTTTAAGTGAGTGCGAGAAAGCGGGGAATCCGGATATGGTATATGAGTTTGCGTCCACATCTAAAATTACATTTTCCGGTGCCGGCATTGCTGCTTTTGCATCCTCTAAAGCGAATGTTGAAGAAGCAAAGAAGTTTATGACGATACAGACGATCGGACATGATAAAGTGAATCAGCTCCGCCATGCGAGATATTTTAAGGATCTGAATGGTATGTTGGCGCATATGAAAAAACATGCCGATATCATACGGCCGAAATTTGAAGCGGTCCTTGCAGTTTTAGATAAAGAGCTTGGAGGGCTTGATGTTGGAGAATGGACCAGACCAAGAGGCGGCTATTTTATATCATTTGATGCTATGGAGGGATGTGCGAAGGCAATCGTAGCAAAATGTAAAGAGGCAGGAGTTGTCCTGACAGGAGCCGGAGCTACATTCCCTTACGGTATCGATCCTAAGGACAGCAATATCCGTATTGCACCATCTTATCCTACTTCAGAGGAAATGGCTGCAGCAACAGATTTGTTTGTGCTTTGTGTAAAATTAGTCAGCGTGGAGAAACTGCTGGCAGCATAAGCAGTATTGGACAGAATACGCAGAGTGTTGTATGATAAGAGAAGTAACTTGTAAACAGCAGAAATAACAGGCGGTGAGGTGTGTATGGATAAGTACGAGCGTATTGGAAGAGAATTGGTGCACAAAGGTGCCATCATAGATTATTATCAGGATACGGTCAAAATTCCTAACGGAAATATTGCGAAATGGGATTACATTAAGCACAAAGGCGCGGCGGCTGTGGTGGCTGTGAAGGAAGACGGGAAACTTCTGATGGTCAGACAATATAGGAATGCATTGGACAGAGAAACTTTAGAGATTCCGGCAGGAGGCTTAAATGATGTGGATGAGCCTACAGATATTGCGGCTGCAAGAGAATTGGAAGAGGAGACCGGATATACGGCTGGAAAGCTGGAACTTCTTCTGTCGCTGCGGACTACTGTTGCGTTTTGTGATGAGAAAATCGACGTTTATGTGGCAACCGATTTAAAAAGGAGTAAACAGCATCTGGATGAGGATGAATATCTGGATGTAGAGAGTCACGATGTTGAAGAACTGATGCAGATGATTTATGACTGCAAGATTCAGGACGGCAAAACTGTTTCTGCAATATTGGCATATAACAGTAAATACAGGCAGGGTGGAAGTTCTGTTTAGTGTTTTTTCTATCAAAATGCAATGGAGGAAGTGTCTATGAACGAAAGTGAAGCTAAGAAATTGGCACACGAACTAGCAATGGAATATGTCAAAGAGAAACAGATGTTGAGTAACCCTATATTGGACAATATTCCTAATATGGTAGCCAAGTTTGCCGATATCAACAAGAGTTTTTATGATGCAATCATAAATAACAGTACTTTAAGAGACTTATATTAGGACGGACAATTTCAAACAAGGAAAAGACCACCTGTGACGATACATGATAAAATCGTTGCTGGTGGTTTTTTGTTTATAAGCTTTGTTCATTTTGTGCATGTACGCTCCCTTGTGGACATATATATAGGAAGAAAAAGTAATGTTGTGGCAGAGTATACTGTGAAAGAGGGAAGACATAGTGCAGCAGTCGTCGTTAAAAAATTGTTATTATGTGGTATATCTGTTTATGATCGGACTGTTTCTTGGAATATTGATTGTCAATGTGGGATATGATGCGTGGATCAAAGACGGCAGTCTGCTCGGAACGGATATGATAACAAAGCTGAAGAACAGTATACTTGATGGAGGCGCTTTATTTAACTACATTGTGAAACACAGAGTATTTACGATATGTATGCTGGCGCTTTTGGCAACCACGATGATAGGACTTCCGGCTATATGCGGATATATATGCTATATGGGATTGTCAGCAGGATGTCTTCTGTCGGTGTCGGTCATTCGTTACGGCATCCGGGGACTGTTGTTGATGGCAGCCGGAATCATGCCGCAGGGAATCATGTTGATCCCGGCTTATGCAGGTTTGTTTATATGGGCAGTCGGAGTCAACAGAATGTTGTATTCAAAGAGTCCATATAAAGAGTGCTATACCAGATACAGCAGGCAGATTTACCTGAAAAAGGGCGTACAAATTATAGCTATCGTTGCAGTTGTCATAATAGGATGCCTATTGGAGAGTTATGTTAATCCTAAAATCTTACAAATTATCTTAAAAATCTGTCTA
>CAMXBD010000019.1 GCA_947179245.1 uncultured Lachnospiraceae bacterium
GTATTCCACTTATATCCCATTCCCCGGACTGTCACGATCATTCTAGGCTCTCCGGGGTTATTTTCGATTTTCATGCGCAGTCTGCGGATGTATACGGTAAGTGTTTTGTTATCTATAAATTTTTCATCACAATCCCACAGCCTGCCCAGAATCTGCTCTGGTGATAGCACCACATTCGGATTTTCCATGAACATGCAAAGCAGCCTGTATTCGCTTGACGTCAGTTCAAGAGGTTCTCCGTTTTTATACCCCTCTCCCTTTAGCAGATGTAACGTAATTCCATTAGAGGACAATTCTTTGTCCGGCTGGCTGAAATTATCACTCCTGCGGAGCAGGGCGTTGATTCTCGACAAGAAAACTGCCAGCTTGAAAGGTTTCGTGATATAATCATCAGCGCCGATATCCAGCCCCATGATAATGTCGGTCTCTTCATCAACCGCAGTCAGAAACATAATAGGCACTTTGGAAGTCTGACGTATTTTTTTGCATATATCAAAACCGGAACCATCAGGCAGCGACACATCAAGAATCACCAGATCATATTTCCCATCTGCCCAAAGTGCTTCTGCTTCAAGGTTCGTATGGGCAACTTCGACCTCATATCCCTGCTTTTTCATTGCAAAGGTAAGCCCGTTTATTAAACTCAAGTCATCTTCAACGAAAAAAATTCTTTTCATACCTGCATACCGTCCTTCAAAAAAGAGGTGTGGATCCACACCCCTCTGCAAATATTTCTAATTTGATCAAATTTCTATCTCGCAATCCGGCTCAACTTTCTTGCAAGCCTTGAGTACCTTTTTCATAACTGCTTTCTCATCGGCACCTTCTTCAAATTCTACTTTCATTTTCTGTGTCATAAAACTGACAACTGCATCTGACACACCCTCTGTCTTCTTAGCCGCCTCCTGCATTTTCTCCGCACAATTTGCACAGTCCACTTCAATCTTGTAAGTTTTGTTCATACTTCCTTTCCTCCTGTTTTATTAACTTGCTTTCTCAATCCCGAAAGAATGCATGCTTTACGCATTCTTCCAGACATGACATAGTTATTCTCAGGCTGTGTTCTTTACAGCCATAGAATAACTTCATGTCTTTTTATTCTTCTACATGCTCCATTCCCATACTGATGATCGAGCGCACATGCTCATCGTCCAGTGAATAGTAGATTGACTTACCTTCCCGCCTGAACTTCACCAGTTTGGACGTCTTGAGTATCCGCAGCTGATGACTCACGGAAGACTGGCTAAGATTCAACAATCCGGCAATGTCATTTACACAGAGTTCATGTTCAAACATGGAATATAAAATTTTGATTCTTGTAGAATCCCCGAATACTTTAAAAAGCTCTGCCAGATCATACAAAATTTCATCATCGGGTTGCTGTTCCAACACCTGATTTATAATTTCTTCCCGTTCTGCCTGTGAAATCTGTTCTGTCATTTCCGTCTTGTTTTTGTTTTCTCCTGCCACACCATCTCCTCCATACAGCTTACGAATTTACATATGTTTAATTGTTCATATGTATAATAATATAATATGTCTTAAATGTCAACCTGAATTAGCCAAAAGATAAGATATCTCAGAATATTCTATTGACTATTTCAGTCAACATCTCGACAACGACCTTAGCCGCGTATTTGTCCGTTTCCACGTATCATATATTTATAGGTCGTAAGCTCCCGCAGCCCCATAGGTCCTCTTGCATGAAGCTTCTGCGTACTGATTCCGATTTCCGCACCGAATCCAAACTCAAACCCGTCCGTAAAGCGGGTGGATGCATTGACATAGACACATGCCGAATCAACGCCCTGCAAAAACTTCTCAGCATGTTCCGTATTCTCTGTAAGTATAGCATCGGAATGTCTCGTGTTATATCTGTTGATATGCTCAACAGCCTCATCAACAGAAGAAACCGTCTTCATAGATATAATATAATCTAAATATTCTGTACCATAATCCTCTTCTGTCGCCTCTAATGCATCCGGAATTAACGTTCTTACTTTCTGATCCCCGCGAATCTCCACATTCTTTGCCCTAAGCGCCTCGCCCAAAGCAGGCAGGAAACGATCGGCAATCTTCTCATGTACCAAAAGTGATTCACAGGCATTACATACACCGATGCGCTGTGTCTTGGCATTAATGATGATCGGAACCGCTTTCTCCAGATCAGCGTCTTCGTCCACGTAAATATGACAGTTTCCCGTTCCCGTTTCGATCACCGGTATCGTGCTGTTCTCCACCACTGCCCGGATCAGCCCTGCGCCGCCTCTCGGAATCAGCACATCGACATACTGCTTCAACTGCATAAACGCCGTTGTTACCGCCCTGTCATTGTCAGTAATAAGCTGTATCGCATCCGCAGAAATATGCATGTTTTCTAATGTTTCCCTAATGACTTCCGTAATCGCCTCATTGGAGTAAAAGGCATCTTTGCCGCCTTTCAAAATCACGGCATTCCCCGTCTTAAAACATAATCCGAAGGCATCAGCCGTCACATTGGGTCTTGCCTCATATATGATGCCGATAACGCCCATCGGAACTCTGACTTTACTGATCTGAAGTCCGTTCGGTCTCTCAAAATTCTCCATGACTTCTCCCACAGGATCATTCAGCTTGGCAATCTGCCGAAGTCCTTCCGCCATACCTTCAATACGCGCAGGGGTCAATTTCAAACGATCCAGCAATCCCTCCGCCATGCCGCCTTGCCCTGCAATATCATAGTCTTTCTGATTTGCGGCAAGAATCCTGTCTGTCTCCTTAATTAAAGCATCGGCAGCTGCCAGCAATGCATCGTTTTTGACTCCTATAGTCAATCGTTGTAATTCATATTTTGCTGTTACGGCTTTTTGTCCTAATGTCTCTAAATATTCCATGTGTTTAATCTCCCACTATAATTTTATTGAATAATGCATCTTTTTTTCAGATAGGAGTATACCTATCATAAATTAGAAATTTACATATATTATCTATAACAAGTTTCTTCCGTAATCACCATATCTGGTCTGATATCATGCAGCTCATGGGGAATCTGTTCAAGCACCTGACAGCTGTAAGCAAGCGCTGCTGTGGTCAAATGCAGCCGCATACGCCGCTCTTCCCAAAACATCTCCTTCAAATCCATCATTCTGCTTAAATATCTGTCATAAAATCCCTTGCCATAGCCGATGCGGTGTCTCTCTTTATCAAAAACGGCACCCGGCATCCACATCATTGCATATACTTCTCCAATATCATTCTGTTTCGCCAGCCATTCTGGAAAAGAAATACTTTCCACAGGCTCTGGTATGCCCCGATATCCTTCCTGCAAATCTTCCATTCCTGTTATCTGCCAGAACTCCATCTCATCACCGGAAACTTTCGGCACAAAAACATACTTTCCGTCTGTCAATGCCTGTCCGATCAATGCCTTCGTATTAACTTCACTTCGATAGCTGGCGTAGGCAAGAATTATCTCTGCCTTTTTATAGACTGACCGGGTCAATATGCATTTCGTAATTCTGTCATCCAATCTCATTCTGTCTGCGATTGGAATTCCGTCCCGAACTGCCAGAATACTCTTACGGATTTCTTTCTTATTCATCTTTCTGCTCTCCGAATTTCTTCCCTAAGTCAGTGACGGAACCATCTTTTTCTACAATAGAGATATTATTAAGCTGTCCCCGCAGGTTCGCCCGTACATTGGCAACGTATGCCTGCCGAAGCTGTTTTTGTTCCTCTTTTTCTTCTTCCGTCAGACCTTCCGCCTGAGATTTGTGATATAATTCATTGATTCTCTTTGTCATCTGCTCTACGGTCATATATTATTCTCCCCTAAGTTTCTAATCTGTCCATATTCCATATATATAAAAAGATTGTTCTCAGTCATGCATCTGCTGTACATACAGCGGCAGATCAAACCCTTCCTCTTTATGCGCCAAAAACAGCGTTCCAATATTCTGTCCCGCCAGAATCCGATGGATTACTTTGATGTCAGCGCTGTTGGCGATCACCATATCAACACCCATATTGTTGGCAATCTTAGCCGCCTGCAGTTTCGTATTCATGCCACCGGTTCCCGCACTACTGCCTGTGGAGCTCTTTCCCATCTCCATCATCTCATCAGTCAGGTGTTCCACTACTTCAATATATTTTGCATCAGGGTTTTTCCTCGGATCATCTGTATACAGCCCATCAATATCCGATAATAACAATAGCATATCCGCATCAATCAAAGACGCTACAATAGCTGACAACGTATCATTATCTCCAATTCCCAGCTCATAGGTCGCTATCGTATCATTCTCATTCACGATCGGCACCACGCCAAGCTTAAAAAGTTCTGCAAAAGTATTTCGCGCATTAAAACGGTTCAGGTTATCTATGATCGTATTTTTAGTCATCAAAATTTGTGCCGCAACCTGATTATATTCTGCAAAAATTTTCTGATAAGTCATCATCAGACGCGCCTGCCCGATCGCCGCACAAGCCTGTTTGACCGCTGTGGGATTATCATCACCGATATCCTGAATCATAACTGCCTTTTTCCCCACTGCCACAGCTCCCGATGTAACAAGCACAACGTCCTTGCCGCGGTTTCGCAGATCACACAGCTCCCGCACCAGTACATCTAATTTCGTATAATCCAAATCCCCTGTCTGCTCATGCTGTAAAGAAGAGGAACCAATCTTTACTACGATCCTTTTTTTATCTTTCATCATTTCCCTGATATCTGCCATTGTTTTTCTCCATTTTCTCGTTTTTTAGATACCTTGCCCCGATCTTCTCTGCAATCATCATTCCATCCATCGCTGCAGAAGTAATTCCTCCCGCATAACCCGCGCCTTCACCGCAAGGGTACAATCCCTTAATCTCAGACTGTCCCGTTTCATCCCGCATAATTCTGACTGGTGAAGATGTCCTGCTCTCAATTCCGGATAGGCAGGCTCCGCTGTCCGCAAAACCGCACATTGTTTGACCAATTAAGTCAATTCCTTCCACGAGCGCTTTATTCAGCGCATCCGGTAAAATTTCATGTACCGGCGCCATACAGTACGCCCCTTTGACTGCTGGAGCAAAGTCATTGTATTCCTGCCTGATTACAGACTCCTCTGCTTCCTGCCCTGTCACGGCGAATCGATAATCACCATAAGTCTCCACCGGAACCGCACCCGCACCGATGTGAAAGGCTTTCTCTTCTAATTTTCTCTGAAAAGCAATTCCCGCAAGAGGTGAATCGTCCTCATAATCCTCCGGCGTCACCGTAACAATCATGGCGCTGTTACTGTTGTCCCCGCCACGTTGGCTGTAACTCATACCATTTACTGCCAGTCTGTCCAATTCCGAGGAGGCATTGACCACATAGCCGCCGGGACACATGCAGAACGAATAAACGCCCCTGCCGGAAGATGTCTGCGCCGTCACTTTATAGCTTGCCGCCGGAAGATATGGGTGTTCTTCCTGTCCATACTGCATCTTGTTAATCATTTTACGTGGATGTTCCATGCGCAGCCCCACCGCAAAAGATTTCGATTCCATAGGAACCTGCTTTGCACAAAGCATCTCAAAAGTATCTCTCGCGCTATGCCCGATAGCAAGGACTACCGCCTCACTCTCTATTTTCTCCGCGTTGTTGACGATCACTCCGCTTATTTGGTTTCCATCAAAGCACAGTTCTGTCACCTGCGATTCAAATCTCACTTCACCGCCCCATGCGATAATCTGTTTCCGCAGATTACGCACTACCGTACACAAAATATCCGTACCGATATGGGGTTTTGCTTCATATAGAATTTCCTCCGGCGCTCCCGCCTCTACAAAGATTCTTAGAACTTCTTTATTTCTGCCATATTTATCTTTTACTAAAGTATTGAGTTTACCGTCCGAAAATGTACCTGCTCCTCCTTCTCCGAACTGCACGTTCGATACAGGATCAAGCATGCCTTCCCGCCAGAATTTCTCCACGTCTTCCCGACGCTTGTCCACACACCTGCCGCGCTCTAAAATGAGCGGTCGGTATCCGTGCTTTGCAAGCATATAACCGCAGAACAATCCCGCTGGTCCCGTACCAATAATGATTGGTCTGAAGTTTAGCGGCTGCTCCCCCTCAGCCGGAAACTTGTAGGGTACTGTTTTTACCGCCTGCACTTGTGCGCTCTTACACCCTGCCAGTACCTTATCCTGCGATGCAACACTTACATCCACAGAATAAATTACTATGATATCCGGCTTTTTTCTGGCATCGATCGACTTCTTAACTATCTGCCATGACTGAATCTTATCGGGCGATACCCGCAGTATTTTTGCCGTTTTGTATAATATATCCTCCTGCTTATGAGCCAGAGGAAGCTTAACCTGATTTACCCGAATCATCCCTTTTAATGCCTTTTCTTAATATTACTGTGTATTTACACTCTTTTTCATTTTATCTCTACCATCATACTTCACTATGTGTCACAAAACAAGCCCTGATTCCTTTCAGATTATTTTTGCAGAACCGTTATTTGTGTTATACTAAATAATATACAGATCGATATTTACGGAGGGAATCTATGCTATACCACTACACCGACTTTACCGCGTTCGACGGAATCATCCGCTGCGGTGAACTGAGACTCAACAATATTTTGAACATGAATGACGCCTCTGAAATGACTCTTTTCATGAACGGCATATGTAAAGCAGTCATCGAAAGGCTGAAAACAGACGGAGACATCGATAAGCTCCGCAAAGCGCAGAACTTCTTCATCCGGGAAATGGAACAGGAATTCAATTATTCCGCCTATGCGGCATGTTTCTCAAGATATCGGGATGATGCCGCTCAATGGGAACGTTACGGACATCTGGGACAAGGCGTATGCATAGCTTTCCATGAAGCCCTCATGAAGAAAATGGTCGGCGGTGTTGTCTCCCTTCAGGAAGTGTTCTATCAGGCTGATATGCGGGAACATCATCTCGTAGATGAGTTTTACCATATTTTCAAAAATGATGAACAAGCTCCTGAGAATCTTCCCAGACTACAGACTCTTATGAGCGACGCATGGGTAGAATCCGCCGCTTTCAAACATCCCTCTTTTGCACACGAAAGAGAATTTCGGTTAGTGGTTTCACCGTTTATCTCCAATGATTTCGCCGTAGAACCGAAATACCATATAGCACGGGGAAGAATCAAGAAATACTATCCGCTTGACTTAAACCGTATGTGCGGTAAACTGAATTTGCATCTGTCCGATCTTGTAGGCGAGATCATCATAGGTCCCACTTCCTCGCAATCCCTTCCGATCTTGCAGGACTACTTGGAAGACTGTGGCTTAAACGTCCTGAAAAACAAAGTCAGTATGTCGGACTGCCCTCTACGGAAACCAACATCATAGGTGACGTCCACAAAATATCCTAAATCCCTATGCAACAAAAACACCCTGAATTTCGGTCATACGCCGTTATTCAGGGTGTCTTCATTCATATTATTTACTGTGCTGCCTTCACGGAAGTAATATGAGGATTAACGCCCTCATACCAATACAGAAAACCTTCCATATCAATCTTATCACCAATGTTTAAATTCTTCACTGCGGCATACACATCCGTAGTATTATCACACAGATAGGACTCAACCGTGAAAGTATAGGTATTTCCGTCAAGAGATACGTTAAAGTATAAGTCATCTCCATCCTGTCCGGAACCATCCCAATTATACAAAAACGCTACATCATTTCCATCATCATCCTGTCCGGCTGCCTCTACAGTCATTCCCTTGAATGCCACAAATTTATTCTGATGATTAATCAGATCATCGGAACCGAGCAAAGATGTAACGTCCTCTGCCTCTGCCACATAGTTTCCATCTTCGATCTCAAACGTTGCGCCCTCTGCAATCTCAACTTCCCCTGACCATTCAGCCTTATATCCGGTAACCTTGATCTTGGTTCCCGTTGTCAGTTTGTTGTAATCTTCCTCTGAGCATGTCATGTTATACACAAAATAAGCGCCGTCCTTATCCTGTGTATACACGGTAGCCTTGTTATCCCACCATGACTGTTTAGCCTGCACGTAAGTCTCAATTACAACTTCCGACTCTAACTCAGCCGCAACATATTCATCATAGGTCATAACTCCCTCAGATTTCACATCTGCCCCAGAATCACCGCCTTTAGAGCCACATCCTGCGCAGGCAAGCACAAGTGCCGAAACTACCAGTAACGTTGTAAATTTTTTCATTGTTTCCTCCCATTCTGAAGTGTACA
This sequence comes from uncultured Lachnospiraceae bacterium, assembly GCA_947179245.1. Lineage (GTDB taxonomy): Bacteria > Bacillota > Clostridia > Lachnospirales > Lachnospiraceae > UBA3282. The sequence continues at coordinate 8,220 of CAMXBD010000019.1, forward strand.
CATTCCTCTTCACTATGTAGATTATTAAAAAATCGTCGCCAGTCAGCGACGATTCAGAAAATGCTTCGCATTCTCCCTCAATTGGCTGCACTGTCGCAATTTTCTATAGAATACAATAAAAGTATACATGAAATTGTCAATAAATCAATTAGCATTATTGACAATTTCTCTTCCTATTTACCGCCTGTAGAACGACATATGCAATAATTAACAGCCATGCAGATGCCAACGATGCTAACAATATCACGGCTGTTCCCGGAAGTGTTCCCAATTCTTCCTTCTCAGAAGCCGACCTGCTGTTCTGCATTCTGATCTGATCTAAACGGTACAATGCTGTAATATCATCATAGAGACCTGCAATATAATCATCATCAACCTCCTGCCCTCTTCTGACAGATTTTACCGTATTTTCGATAAGCTGTCCGGCCGCATCACGAAGAGACGCCGAGCCCACAAACACCGGCGTGACAAAGGTATGTTCCACATTGTCAAGAAGCAGTCCGGCCGCCTTGATCTTAACATCATAGTGTACAGCATCATCTTCACCGCACCGGCTCAGATAATCCTGATATTCCGCAGACTCCTGCGCCTTGGAAGTGACAGGAACATACCCTTCCGTCTCTGCATAGGCAATCTGCACTTCATTGGTCAGCAAATACTGTGTAAACAGCCATGAAGCCATAACCTCCTGCGGGTCATCTTTATTAAAAATGCAGACAGACGGTCCCTGCGATATCATCTGCGGATTCGCCGTATCAAACTGCGGAATGCTCATAACTTCCGTCTCGAAGCTGACTATCTTGTCTTCACTGATATCCGAAAGGGGTGCATCTGTTCCCATCCAAGTTGCCCCCGCCGTGGAATCTATGGCAAAAATGCACTGTCCCGCATTTAAGAAGTTAGCAGGATAACTTGAGATTTTAAACGTTGAAAAAGCGCCGCTTAATGCATGTCCGGCTATCGTGTTAAGCAGTTCCTCCGTAGTATCGTTAAAAAGCAGTATATCCCCGTCGTCAGTGGAATAACCTGCATTCTTTTGCTTAAGCATCTGTATCATCATATTGTCTGTAGACTTATAAATAAAAGGAATCATTACCTTCTGCCCGTTGACTGTATAAATTCCTTCTTCGTCTTTCTTAGTGGCAGCCTCGGAGACTTCCCATATAAAATCCCATGTAAGAACATCCGGCAGTGTATACCCCAGCTTTTCCACATAAGTTTTGTTCACGTAACACGCTTCCGTTGAACGCATATACGGAAGCGCATAATAATGTCCGTCAAATGCGCACTCTTCCAAGAATTGCGGAATAATCTCATCTTCGGCAGGTGAATCAAACTGCACCTTACTCCCGCTAAGGCCATATCTTTCGTCGGCGATCAGCTCCTCCAGCGGAACAACAAGATTTGTCCCTGTCAGATAGGTTGCTATGTGATCCGGATAAGTAATACACACATTCGGAGTTGTACCAGTTGCAATATTGGTGATTACATCATTATATATTTTACCGTAATCCGTATACAGACGCAGATTTACCGTAATATTCGGATACAGGTTCTCAAAATCGTCAATTGCTTTCTCATAGATTGCAGTCTGTGTCTTATTCGTATCGTTTTTCGCCCAGAATGTGATTTCATACTCCCTTGACTGGTCAAATTCTTCCGGAATCTCAAATGCATCCATTCCAACCTGCCCATGACAGCCAGTCAGCCAAACCATGCCGCCAAATACAACGGATAGTGCCAAATATCTGAATCGTTTTCTTGAGAAATTTCTCATGCTCATCTTTACAATCATGTCCTTTCGCCAGCTGCTAGCCCTTCGTTCCTCCCCTTGATACCCCTTCCATGATTTTTCTGCGAAAGATCAAAAATAGAACAATCAGAGGAAATGAGATCACTACTACCGCCGCCATCATTGCCGGAATATTTTCCCGTCCGAAACCATTCTCCCGGATCTCCTGAATCCCGTTTGAAACAAGGAAGTACTTCTCATCATCGGTAATCAGTCTTGGCCATACATAGGAATTCCAACATTCTATCACTTTTAGAATCGTTATAGTAATAAGTGTAGGTCTTGAAATCGGCACCATCACCCGTAACAGATATTTCAAATCCGATGTGCCATCCACCTTCGCCGCATAATACAGGCTGTCCGGTATCTGTTCAAAATTCTCTTTTAACAGATAAATATAAAACACAGATGTAACGGACGGCAGAATCAGTCCTGCAAAAGAATTACGCATATCCAGATTTGTAACTGTCATATAATTGGTGATGATTACTAATTCATTGGGAATCATCATCAAGGAAAGAAAAACGATAAACATAATATTCTTCCCTCTGAAATCAAGACGCGCAAATGCAAACGCCGCCAGCGTGATGACAATCAGCATCAGCAAAGTTGTCGCCACTGTAAAAATCATCGTATTCACAAGATATCTTGCAAGAGATACTGTTGTAAAAGCATCCACATAATTTTGCAATGTGGGGGACAGCGTAAAAAATTTTGGAATATATTCTGAATTATATGCACTGTAACTTTTTACCGATGTCAGGATCATCCAGTAAAAAGGAAACAATACGATAACCGCCCATATTATCAACAGTACATAAATAACCGTCCCCGTGATCGCCGATCGTGTTTTTGCCCTTTTTTCAATTTTAATATAATCAGTCACTGTTTCCATATCCTTGCCCCTCTTAATTCCTTGCCTCTCTTAATAATGAATCTTCTTATTACTGATCAGCAGATTAATACAAGTGATCGTAAGAATGATCGCAAATAATATGATCGCAGCCGCAGATGCATAAGACGGATAGCCGCCGCTGTCACCGTACAGCATGTCATAGACATAACCGACAATCGTATTCATCCCGGCGGCATTCAGATCCGTTCCAAACAAGGCAACGACATCACTGTACGCCTTAAATGCACCGATAAATCCCGTAATAATCAGATAAAAAATCATAGGTGAGATCATCGGAAGTGTAATTCTCATGAAAATTCTGAATTTCGATGTTCCGTCCACTCTTGCCGCGTGATAATATTCCTGATTAACACCGGAAAGTGCACTCGTCAGTATCAGAATCTTAAACGGCATAACCACCCATATCGTATAGAAGCACAGTACGAACATCTTTGCCCAATACGGACCGTCAATAAAATCCACACCCTCTCCGCCAAACCATGCAATCAGCAGATTAATCAGCCCTTCCGAGTATGCTGTCTTTTTAAAAAGAATCATAAAAACCATACCGACAGCCAGCGTATTAGTTACATAAGGCAGGAAGAAGATCGTCTGGAACAATTCTCTGAGCGGTTTAATCGAATGCAGCCCTATTGAGATCAGAAGCGCGATTCCCGTGGACAGCGGTACGGTAATAATCACCAAAATAAAGGTGTTCTTCACAGCTTGAAGGAAATACGGGTCATGCAAGACATATGAATAGTTATACATACCGGTGCCAAAATAAGTCTGCGATGCTGAATTATATCCTTCCTCAAAAGAATAAACAAAAACGTCTATCAATGGATATACCATAAACGCACCCAGAAAAAGAATCGCCGGCAAAAGATACAGCCAGCCTTTCAGACTGCTTCTGCTAAATTTTCTCTTTACCATAATTAACGCACCTCAAAATCTACCCGTTCTTCTGTTTCCCGATCAAAAAGAAATACTTTAGCAGGTATTAGATCAAATCTGACCACAGCATCTTTTCCACTTTGTTCTGTCTCTACGTCTGCTCTGTTTTCCGCATTGATGATTGAACGTATTACAGGATTCAAACACTCTTTGTTCGTGGAAACCACGCTGATATCCCGTCCCATTACTTCCACACGGTTCAATGCACATCTGAATGCACCTTCATCATTCAGGATAAATCCTTCCGGCCTGATACCGACATAAACCGCCCTCTCAGATACCCCGCTGACAGAAAGAACCGCATCTTCTCCTATATAAAGCCTGTTGTCTCTGATTTGTCCGTTAAATATATTGATGGGCGGCGTTCCGAGAAACTTAGCAACAAACATATTGATCGGAGAATCATAAACCTTCTGCGGCTGGCCAATCTGATGGACAACGCCATCCTTCATCACAACAATCATATCAGAAATGCTCATTGCCTCTTCTTGATCATGGGTCACAAATATTGTGGTAATCTTAGTCTCACGCTGAATCCTGCGGATTTCTTCTCTCGTCTGTAGTCTGAGTCTTGCATCAAGGTTTGAGAGCGGTTCATCGAGCAAGAGTACCTTTGGCATTTTAACTAACGCACGGGCAATTGCCACACGCTGCTGTTGTCCTCCGGACAACTCGCGGGGTTTGCGCTCCATCAATTCATCGATCTGGACAAGCTTAGCCGCCTCCACCGCCTTCTCAAGCATCTGCGCCTTAGACAGTTTATCTTTCCCTTTAAAATTCTGCAATGGAAAAAGAATATTCTGTTTCACAGTCAGGTGCGGATACAATGCGTAATTCTGAAACACAAGACCGATCCCCCTGTTTTCCGGCGGAAGGTCTGTCACATCATCCTCCCCAAAAAATATTCTGCCTTCCGATGGCTTTACCAGCCCGCTGATCAGGTTAAGCGTCGTACTCTTACCGCAGCCGGAAGGTCCCAGCAGTCCGATTAATTTACCGTCTGGAATCTCAAAGTTAAAGTTATCGACCGCAATTACATCTTCATGCTTTTTCCTGTCCCGGTTCGGGAACTTCTTTGTCAGATTCTGTAAAACAACTTTCATGTAAATACCGTACCTTTCTATCTCTCTGCCGCCGCCCGTCCTGCAACACTACCGCTGCTCCACGCCCACTGCAGATTATATCCTCCGCATATGCCGTCTATATCCAATATCTCACCCACAAAAAATAATCCCGGAATAATACGTGACTCCAACACCTCCGATACTTCATGGCAATCAATACCTCCGGCGCATACCTGCGCCTGATCAAAAGAATTGGTTTCCCTGACCATCACTGTGAATGAACAGAACAAAGTTTCTAATTTCTTCCTGCACTGCTGGGAAATGCGTTCTGCCGTCTCTGTCTCTTTGATTCCCGACAATTTCAAAAACAACAGCCCGATTTTCTTATTGACTACTCCGGTCACAAACTGTTCCATTGTCTGTTGTCCCTGTTTCGCCCATCTGGCTGCCCAAAATTCTTCATAACTTGTGCTATTTGTAATCCCGACGTTCTCCGAATCTTTATCAAAGTCAGGCAGCAGATTGATCTTTACCGTGACGTCTCTTCCATCCCGCAGGGCATACGCCGCTTCTCTGCTTAACTGGAACACCGGAATACCGGAAATACCGTAATCTGTCCATTGCAGCTCCCCACGCTCTGAATTCACAGGATGTCCATCAATTTGCAGTGTAATCTTCGCATCGCACCGGACACCGGCAACCCGCTTATAGAAGTCCTCTTCACATCTGAGTGCAGTAAGCGCCGGTACCGCCGGCACGATTCGATGTCCTAATTTCTTTGCCAGATTAAATCCTGTTCCGTCTGAGCCGGTCTTAGGCGCTGCCTTTCCGCCGCAGGCAAGTATTACAGCATCGTATTTTTGTTTCTTATGTTCTGTTGTCTCAACAATCATCGTATCCTGCTTGTGCACGATACTGCTCACTTTCTGTTCCGTATGTATTCTTACTTGAAGACGTTCCAACTCATACCTTAGAACATCTAACACCGTGGACGCCTGCTCACTCGCCGGATAGAGATAACCGTTCCTATCCTTGATACGCATCCCAAGTTCTTCAAAAAATTTCTTAGTCTCTGCAATGCCAAACCGTTTATATATAGTATCTATGAGCGCTTTTCCGCTTCCATAATAGTAATCCGCTCCCATCAGCTCATTGGAAAAATTACATTTGCCGTTCCCCGTAGACAGAATCTTCTTCCCTACTCTGTCATTTCTCTCATAGATTGTTACTTCTGCTCCCCTCCGGGCGGCTTGAACCGCCGCCATCATTCCCGCCGCACCGCCGCCGATCACAGCTATTCTTCTGTCCATAATCCCTCCATGCGTCAAGTATCAGCGCATTCTGTTCTAAATCCAAAATCTTCCATTTCATAAGATATCATATCCTCAACTGGAATAAGATTCAAGAAAATTATACAGTTCTTCCTCTGTCTCCACGTATTTTCCCTGCATGATTTCCGTCTGCAGTGTCTCACTCAGGCTTTCTAACAGAATATCCGTATTCATATATAATGTCTGTTTATCTTCCCGATATACCACGATAAAATGATCCGCCACCATAAGATAGTAACCCGTATCTTTTTCCAGTTTATAATATTTACAGATTGCCACCCGATCCTTGGAAAATGCCGTCAGTTCTATCGTTTCAAACCCCTGTTCCAGTTCTGTCAGTGGCGGATTATTATCATATGCCTCCAATTCCTGAATCAATTCTTCCCGGTCCAGCCCGATGTATTTGAGCGGTATACTCTCTTCTGTCTCATTTACCGTACCGCTTATCAAATCCACTTTCTCAACCAGATATGTCGTATCCGCAGTTACCACAGGTATATTCTCTACTGCCGCCTCTATTACCTGTGGCTGCTGATCGTCACTTGCAAAATTCTGCTGTACTTGTTCTTTTTCATAATTACGTGTCTCTTTCACCTGATATCTGTTAGGATAGAAAAACTGCTCTGCTTTGAGCGCAGTATATCCTCCCACTCCGAGCATAACGCCCGATAAAACAAGAAAAAGACCGATACGTCTTATAAGTTTCATCCTTCTTATTGCCCTTCTTACCGGATTTCCTGTAATCAGTATCAGTCATTTTATAAATTTTATACAGCCACTATCGATATTCACAAAATTTTCGAGTTTGCGAAGCAAACCTCGCAATCGAGCAGAGCTCGATTTTTTATCGTAAAACTCCGATATTTTTCCCAAGCATAATAAAGAAAAAGCCAAGCGGCATTTTAGATAATTCTGCTTCTCCTATCACTTTCAAAATCATCAGAAACGTTATATACAAAAACAGTCCGACCAGTATGCCAGCCAGCATTGTCAGTGCACCACCCAGTGGTTCAAGCAATAGACTGCTCACGATCATGACTACCACGCCGGATACTCCGGCCGCAACAGCCGGAAACGCCACGCCGCCGATCCAGTCCTGCCGATATTTCAAATTCCTGCTGATAAAGAAAAAATTCAATCCTCCATACAATGCAAAAAATACAATCAAAGCATACACAATGCCATCCGCTCCCATAAGCGCTTTCTGAACAAGAATATACGCCGAGAGAACGTGAACGAGCAAAGAAATCAACGTTGCAAAAAGCAGTTCTCTGATCATGCGCATCTTATACAGAAGTTGTCCAAAAAGGAAACAAAAACTATATAATACTATAATGACCGCTCCTTTCTGTACCCATGAGATAACTGTATCATTTTCCCCTTCGTACAAACATGTAACTACCGCATTCGCCAATGCGGCTAAGTATATTGCAACCGGAAATGCTGTGATAGATAATCTGCGGACCGCTTTGCCGAGCCTGTCCCGCATGACGCGGTACTCTTCCCGATCATAAGCAGTACTGATCTTACCCGTCATAGTGTAGATGCTAAGTATGGTAAATACAGTGCATATACCGACCAGAACCGCAAATTTCCCGTAATAGCTTCCCCATGACGCAGTTCGTATTTCTCCAAGTTCCTTCTTGTTCATGCAATAATTGAACATACGCTGGTCGATCAACATAAACAAATTAGAAAGAATCGCTACGATTGCGATCGGAATACTGTTTCCCAGCACCATCCGCTGGAGCGAATATTGTGTTTCCATCCGTTTACTGCCATCCATTCCCAGTTTTCCCCGAAGCGTACCTGAATAGACCACATAGATCACCAGCAGATGCATCAGCGTAATGATCTGTGATGCCATCACCCCCAGCATCGCGCCCAGCGCTCCATATGCATAGCTGTATGCCACGTTCTGTTTGAGCGCCGATACTTTTATACCATAAGTATAAAGCATATTGCCGCCGATCACTGAACAGATCATCATAGAAATACTCTCGATATATTGGGAATGCGCCGTCAGCACACCCAGTCCAAAGCCATTAAAATACCCGCGAAAAGTCCCGATAAATGCAGCAAGAATAATGACCGGTGCAGCTGCCATGACAGCCGTACGGCTGAGCGATTCCAACACAAGAATATCAGCAATAAAAGAAGACAATAGCACCAGCAGCACAGCTGACGCTATACTGATCAGCAAATCTATTAAAAATGCTGCCTTAAACGCACTCCTCGCGTTCCTGTATTGTTCTCTCTTCACTCTGTACCGAATGATTGATGACACAGCTCCTGTCATACTATAAGACGTAAAAAGTGTGATCAAAAGAAACAGTTCAAACGCAGGAGCAAACATTCCCATTCCTGCATCTTTAATCACCTTAAGCAGCGGAATCCGCATCACAAGCAGGATGGCATAAGATAAGATACCTGCATACTGCACTAACGGATTCTTAATCGTTCTATTGATTAATCCACTCTGAGATCTTTCTCTCTTTCGTAATTTCATAACTTACCTCTTCTGCTACTGTCTGGTAATTCCAAGCTTAATAAGAATACTCTCCTGCTTCTTCTCCATCACAGCCGCTTCCTGTTCCTCCATGTGATCATATCCACACAGATGAAACATACTGTGTGCCGTCAAAAAAGCAAATTCTCTGAGTACACTATGACCATATTCCTGCGCCTGCGACAAAACACGGTCAACAGAAAGAATAATGTCCCCTAAAATCAGTTCTCCGCTGTCTGGATCAAAATAATCTGCCTCGTCTGTCTCCACCCCCGTAAAATCGCCTGCTTTATCAAATGGTATATTCGGGAAAGACAGTACATCCGTTTCCTGATCCAGATTGCGGTAATTCTTGTTATATTCACGGATACCTGAATTGTCTGTCAGCAGAAGGTTGACCGTCGTCTCATATGGGCAGTTTTCCATCTCCATAACTGCGTCCATAATCTGATCAAGAATCTCCTTCATATCAAAAGGCATTCCGACTTCAGTTTCATTCTCAACGTAAGAAGTCATAATATAATTTCTCCTCAATAAATATCTTCTTCATCTCACGGAGTTGTGCAAGAGATATTTCATTCCCCCATAGCTCGTCTGTCTCTAATTTCTTCTGAAACACAGTCTCTATAATCTGTGCGTAATCCAATTCAGCTTTGGGGTCTTTCTCAAACAGATACAGAATGGAAGACACGATACAATCTGCAAACAGCACAACGGTTGTTTCCTTCGACACAATCTTCTCTGATTCGTCCACATACTCCTTCAAAATCTTCTTCGTGTTAGGCGGAAAATGATATTCATTACAGATTGCAGACACATTCTCCCATGTATTATCGCCCCTCAGCTTGCCGATTCTTTGATAATAGGCACAGGCTTTCGCAGCCGCATCGTCAAGTCCCAGACGTCTTGCTATCCTGTCGCTAAGGTATGCCGTATGTATGGCGTGATAATATTCTTCCTTAGACATCTCCTTAAGCTGCACCAGTAACGGGAACTCCGGATCATTGATATCCATATATTTTTCTCTGTTTTTATGAATAACTGCCGTGCTGAACACTTTGAGACTAATCAGCAATAAGATACAGCATATAATCAGATTGACAAGCGGAATCATGAACTGTCCAAAGGATAACTGTTCCGTTGAAAACAAAATAACATTCGCTGTCAGACACAGAGTCAATATTGATAAAGATATAAACAGCGGCAAGCCCACTTGAAATTCATCATCCAGTGTACTAAACACAAGGATACCCACTACTCCGCTGATAAAATACAGCCAGAAAATAGCAAACTCACCGCCCGAAAAGTTCACTGCCATAAGCAGACATGCACTCCCAGCCACCATGCCTGTGACACCGTTGCTGAAGACCCCCAGAAGAACAAAAATTATCAAAAACGGCCATCCTTTCACAGGCAGATACGGAAGAAACACCGACGCTATCAGACTGCCGAGATACATCAGCGTAAATCTGCCGTACTTACCTTCATTGCGATAGATAAACAGCCCGTTTATCTCGCTCATCATGAACGCAAATATCACAACTCCCGTCCCCGTCAGGACCATGACCACATTGCGGAGCTGTTCCTCTGTATTATTACCATATAACAAGCTTCCTGCCAGCGCGATGATTCCTGACAATATAAACATTATTCCATTAATCAATATTTTTTTCCAAAAAGGTTTTTTACTTTTTTCCACGATCGTAATTCCTGTTTCTGTGTTTTATTTCACTGCGTTTTTTTTCTTTAGATTCATAATCGTCATATGCTCTGACGATTTTCTGGACGAGAGGATGTCTCACCACATCTTTACTGGTCAGCTTACAAAAAGATATATCATCAATTTTTGAAAGCACCTTTGTCGCTATATCCAGACCGGATCTTGCATCTGGAGCCAAGTCTTTCTGTGAGGCATCACCCGTCACAATCACTTTGGAGCCAAATCCAATACGGGTCAGAAACATCTTCATCTGTGCCGGTGTCGTATTCTGGGCCTCGTCCAAAATAATGTAAGCATTATCCAATGTCCGGCCTCTCATATAAGCGAGCGGCGCCACCTCGATCAGCCCCTTCTCCATATTCTTGTTAAAACTCTCCGCGCCCATAATCTGATACAGGGCATCATAGAGCGGACGCAGATACGGATCAACCTTACTTTGTAGGTCACCGGGCAAAAAACCAAGCTTTTCTCCCGCCTCAATAGCCGGTCTTGTCAGAATAATACGGCTTACTTCATTATTTTTAAAAGCCGTGATTGCCATCGCCATAGCAAGATATGTCTTGCCGGTTCCCGCAGGTCCGATTCCGAAGACGATCATGTGATCTCTGATGGCATCCACATACTGTTTCTGTCCCAGCGTCTTAGGTTTGATCGGTTTGCCGTTTATCGTATGGCAGATACAGTCACCGTCTATCTCCAAGAGTACATCTTCATGACTCTCGTGTTCCATCTCTATGGCATAATTCACACTCTGTTCTTCCAATGTATTACCTCTCTCCGATAAAGTAAGCAATTCCCTGACTACGTGAGAGGCTTTCATCACGGCTTCTCTGTCACCGCTTATCCTCACGGCTCCGTCCCGGTCTACGATCATCACCTGAAGATCATCTTCTATTTTTCTGATATAGGAATCACATTTACCAAATAAATTCTGCATGTGCTCAACGGGCACATCTATACTGACTGTAAATTCTCCCATGTATCTGTATACTGCCTCTCTGTCACAATCTGATCTCTGCTGCAGCGGCATCGTCTCTATTCTGCGCTTTCCGGTACCGCTTCCGGCATCTGTGCCGGTATCTCTTCCGGCGCCGCTTCCTCCTCAATCGGTTCCGTCCTTGTAGGTACAAGCTCCACCGCAGATTCATCCAGCTGCATTTGAGCATTCAACACCCAATTTTTTTCGTTCTTTTTTATTGTAACATTTTTTTGAGTAATTTGTACCCCTTTTTCATCTAAACTTGAGATTATTTTACTCCATTCTTCCTGCATGATTGCTTCCATCTCGTCCTCAGTATGCTTCTGACGTATTATTTCATACTCCTGAACGGTTTTTCCACCATAATAAATCGGCAGATAGAGACGGTCCAGCAGTTTCACCTGCTTCTTTTCACCGCTCACGTCGTATTGCTCATAAGGAATACTTCCCAAACGCAAATCCCACTCCCTGTCTTTAACTCCAAACATGGCTATCTTCTTCTGCCGGCCGGTATACATCTTCTCCTCATATAGAATATCCTTTTTGACAGAAACTGATTCCGTATAGCGCAATGTAATATCGGCATCAGCCTGAACATACTGATACTTTCTTATCGTAGTGTCTTCATTGTAAACCGGAACTGCACCGCTGACCAGCACGTCGCCTTTCTCTACCGTATCCCCCAACGCAACCTGCGGCACTCCGCTTCTCGTGATAATATAAGACACCGTTCCTGACCTTGCAGCGATCAGATCCATACCCTCCGTCTGTACTACGCTGTCTGTTTCTCCCAATTGACCAGCTTGGTCATAATCTGGCATCTCGTTTTCTTTAATATAAATGACCAGCGTGGTTCCCTGTACCTGAACGGATGTCCATGTGATCACATCATAATCTTCCCGCAGAGCTTTCTCCACTTCCTCAATCTGCAGCCGGCTCTTTTTCATGGCGACATGCACACCTTTTTCTTCCAGATAATCAAGCAAAATATCCTCTGTCAGCACGTAATTGCCTTCAATCTTAATATTCCATATAAAACCTGCCGTCAGCATCCAAAAGAGCATACAGCCAATAAATCCCGCGACAAAAATCTTGCGTCGTCCCATTTTAGACGCAAAAAAAGGCAGTCCATATCTTTTCAGGACGGATGCCTTGGTTCCAGTCTTCTTAAGCAGGGGTTTTAATGCAAAAAACCCCTGCACACTGATATTCATCGTATCATAATCACCATGATTGACGATATCCCACACAAGGATATCATGATTACCGCATAGATTAAGCAGTCTTTCCGTGGAATATCCCCATACCTTGATTGTCACATAACCTCTGATATATTGTACCCAATGAAGCATCCTTTCCCTCTCCGTCAAACATATCGGACAGTGTCGATACTGCCGCTTATTTTCATATCTTCATTGGTATAATAATCAATGGACAACCGTTTACCCTCAAAGCATATCTTGCAGTTCTTGCCCTGCAATACAATAGATTCCGTGGTATACTCCAATATTCCTTTATAATTTTCTATAAAAGCCTCTCTGTTTCCGGTTATCGTGACGATTGCTGCACCCAGCATTGTATCTTTCGGGAGTTTAAGCGATTCTACGATCAGTTCCTTGGAATTAGAGAGCGCTGATATCGGCAATTTTTTATTATTCCTTCTCATAGTTCACTATATGTTACAGAAAGGTAATTCATGACTTCATTATTTATTCTTCAATTTTCTATGGACACTATCCCTGCTACTGCACAATCCCCTTGATCAGTTCCGTGCTCTTCACTGGCTGATCTGAGAAATGATAGGCATTTAAAAATCTCTCCCGTGCCGCCTTCAATTTATCTTGATCATTGGCGTAAATCGTTGCCAGCGATTCTCCCTCAGACACCTGATCGCCTACTTTCTTGTGAAGAATGAGTCCCACCGCCAAGTCGATCCTGCTCTCTTTTGTCTCTCTGCCTCCGCCAAGGAGCAACGAACAGATACCAATCTCATCACAGTCAATTTTACTCACATAACCACCCTGCGGTGAAATAACTTCCTCCACAACAGACGCCCTCGGTAAAAGTGAGGTATCATACACTGCCTTCGGATCACCGCCCTGCGCCTGTACAAAATCAGCCAGCTTCTTCAACGCGCTGCCATCTTCAATCACGTCTTGCAGTTTCTTTAGTGCATCTTCCTCATCGGATGCCGCTCCGCCTGCAACCAGCATATAGGAGCCTAACGTCATACACAGCTTCGTAAAATCCTCCGGTCCTTCTCCCCTTAAAGTTGCGATTGCCTCCTCTACCTCCAGAGCATTGCCCACCGCACGCCCCAGCGGCTGATCCATATCAGATACTATGGCAATCGTTTTCCTGCCTGCCATATTACCCAGCGTAACCATTTCTTTTGCAAGCGCAAAAGAATCCTGCTCCTGTTTCATAAAAGCCCCGCTTCCGGTTTTGACGTCCAACACAATAGCATCCGCGCCAGAAGCCAGTTTCTTACTCATGATAGAACTTGCAATCAGTGACATATTATCCACGGTTGCCGTCACATCGCGAAGAGCATACAATTTCTTGTCAGCCGGAGCGATATCCGCAGTCTGCCCCATAATGGATACGCCAATCTCATTAACCTGTCTGACAAAATGATCTGCCGTGATTCTGGTAGAAAAACCCTCAAAACTCTCCAGTTTATCTATCGTTCCGCCGGTATGTCCAAGCCCTCTGCCGCTCATTTTGGCAATCTTAACTCCGCACGCGGCAACCATGGGCGTGAGGGCAATCGATGTCTTATCACCCACTCCCCCAGTAGAATGTTTATCAACTTTTGTCCCCTCGATAGCGGTTAAGTCCATCATATCCCCGCTGTGCGCCATCGCCATAGTGAGCGCCACCGTCTCCTGTGCGTTCATTCCCCGAAAATAAATTGCCATCATCATGGCAGACATCTGATAATCCGGAATAATGTCTGCCGTGTATTCCGCAATCATGTACTCAATCTCTTCACGGCTTAAACTTTCGCCATTACGTTTTTTCATAATAAGATCATACATTCTCATAATATACCAGCCTCCTGCTTTCTGCCTGTTGCACAACAAAACACTTCCCGTTCTACTTATGATACGGTTCCCCGTTTATGATACGGTACGCACGATAGATCTGCTCTAACAGAATGACCCTCATCAGTTGATGCGGATACGTCATTTTAGAAAAGCTGACCGCATGGTCAGCCTTTTTACACACTTCCTCGTGCAATCCAAGAGAGCCGCCTATGATAAACTGGATATGGCTTTTACCCTGTATTGCAAGCCTGTCAAGCTTATCCGCAAATTCCTCGGAACCATACATCTTCCCCTGAATCTCCAATGTTATCACATAGGCATCTTCTTTAATATATTTCATGATGCGTTCCGCTTCCCTATGCCTGATTTCCTCTTCCAGAGCTGCTCCCGCCTTATCCGGGGTCTTCTCGTCGTCTACTTGTATAATTTCCAGTTTACAATACCTGCTGAGCCTCTTCACATACTCCGCAACAGCCTCCCGGTAAAAACTCTCTTTAATTTTCCCGACTGTGATCACTGTTATCTTCATTTACTCTCAAATAACCCCTGATAATACTCGTCCACAAAGTGCTCCAAAAGCGCCTCATCCAAATTCATAAATTTATCACTGATGACTGCCTTCATCTTGTCAGCCCGCATAAAATATTTCTGTTCTTCTGCCATCTCGTCCTGCATTTCCTCGTCAAATAATCCGGCATCTATCTGTTCAGCATTCATATTCTGTTCACACCATTTTGTCAGCTCCGACAGCAGGGAATCCTCAGATTTTGCCTTAATGAGCAGAATCTTGGAATTGCGCATTGACACAACGCCAAAAACAATAAATAGAATGAACATGGCACCCATAACGCCACATACAAGATACTTGGTCGTACCTGCATTCTGATAAAGTGGAATCACCCCGACAAATACGAGCAGTACAAGGATAAAACCTAAAACTCCTACAAATAAGAGTGTATATGCCGATGTACGATTGTCCTCAGCTTTCGCTGCACTGTTTTGATAAGCATGATATACAGGTATCTTCTCCGGTATCTCTTCTTCATCTTCATCTGCCGCGGCAAGCATGGCGCGCATCCTTGCTATTTTCTCATGTTGTGAAAGTTCATCATTCTGTTCTTTCTCGTCCTCCAGATGATCTACCAGTTCCACCTTACACTCCGCACAAAGCTTAATTCCTTCTCTGTACTCATTCTTACATACCGGACACCAAGGCATATCTGTCACACTCCTTATCACATAAGTAAAAATATTGCCCAAAAAATTCATTATACAACTTTATTTTATAATCATTTTTCACGAATTGCAATACCTACTTAGAGTAGACAGTCTTCGCACTGATACCATCCAGTCTCCCGATTTTACCGGAGAGTGCACTGATGATATCCTGCGGTGCATCTACCGCCACGCTGATAATATTCACACCCTTTTTGTGGTACGGAATCCCCATTCTCCCCACAATATATTCCCCATACTCATGTAACAGTCTGTTAAGCTGTTCTACAGACGCCTCTTTTTCCACAATAATGCCAATCAGTGCAATTCTTGTATTCATATATTCCGCCATACCTTTCTCCAAAAACGGGATACCCGGAAACCGGATATCCCGCTTTAAATACTATTCGTTCCTCAGTCGATCACCGTTTACCTATTTCTCATCTGTCTTAAGCAGTTCTCTCAATCCTTGATTCTTATTCTCCGACTTGTCAATATCAATACAGAGGGAATGATCATCATTTTTCCGCCATACAGCGCACTCTCCAATGGCACTCATATCTCTCCACAAAGTGAAAACTCCCTTTTCAGTGACTCCGCTCCATTCTTCCACATTTCCTGTATAATCCACCGTATTCATATACAGTTCTCCGTCATATAAGCCTCCACTGAAATTTCCTACAACATTCTGCAAAATTCTCTCATGAGCTTTCAACTTGGAAATATCCACATCGAAATGCTCCGCACCCTGCCCATCCGGCAGGTCATTTGCCCATGAACCGGCATAACTGTGCGCAATATACTTACCCATAGCGTTGCTTTTATTGATCTTACCTATATAGAATCTATACCATGTACCCGTGCCGCTTCTGACACCGTCAACCCATTCTCCATAGTAGTAACTGTTATTTTCATAAATTGCAAGTCCCTGTCCATCCGGTCTTCCATCGCTGTTCACATCACCTTTATAGTAATATTGATCTGTATTTTTCAATTCCTCAGACAGTTTTACATACCTTTTCAAATGAGCTAAATCCCAGATTGCGTCCTGATTATTATCTGCAAAATACGGGAGCGCTTCATTTAATATAAATTCCTTACTGTAGGATATGTCATTTTCATCTTCAACATCAACAACAACCGCAGTTTTATCGCCATCCACTGACACGGGCGCTGTCTCCGGCTCCGTTTCTTCCTCAACAGTATGCTGAGGCGTTTCCTCTTTGGGTTCTGACGTATCCACAGGATCGATCGCAACTGTTTCCCCTGACAATCCCGCTACATAGTCATTCTGCTTCTGTTCCTGTGCATATTGTGTGATACTCTGCTGAAGATTATCATTGCCGCCTGTCTGCGCTGACTGTCTGCGGTTAGGCATAAACAGCAGTAATATAATAATACAGATCAATAAAGCCAGTATGACTCCAAGCAATACGGTTGTCATATAAGGTTTATGCAAAAATCCCTGTACGCTCTCCTCATCCTCCTCTTTCTCCTGATCCAGATCTTCTATCGGAAATCCATCCTCTTCTTCCAATTCCTCGTATTTTGTCTGTTCAATACCTAAATCCGATTTTAAATCTTCTCTCCAGTCATTCTCTTTTGTGTGATGATTCCTTTCCATCAAATTCATGTATCACACCTGCCTTCCTCATTTCTGAGCAGTCTGCATCTATGCTGCCGCCATATGTCCGGCATGTCTGCTGCTACTCCTCATAATCTAAACATGTTCTTCCTTCTGTCACGGTCTTGATATAACTTCCTGCCGCCACATGCGCCGGATGTACCTGATAGTTCTTTAATGCCTCTTCGTCCTCAAATACAGATATCAAACCTATATCCTTGTTGCTTGAAGTAAGCGGTTCTGTCACTACATTAAGGGAAATTACACCTGATACCTGTTCCTTTACCGCTTCCAGCTCGTTCTTAATACGTGCCGCCGCTTCATGTTTCTCCTGTTGCGTCAAATCTGCCTTAAGATTCCATAAAACAATATGATGTACCATATCATGTCCTCCTTATAATCATTATAAATATCATTCCTTAATAAACTACTGTATAATTTATTAAGATTTTATGAGCAATTCCTATACTGTAAAAAGAGTCCGCCATTCAGACAGACTCTCTTTCAAATAGTTTATCACATACATCAGATACTATGTATCTGGGAATGCGCATTATTATTTGCTCAGGTATTCGTCAATGCCCTTCGCTGCCGCCTTACCGGCTCCCATTGCAAGAATTACGGTGGCTGCTCCTGTCACTGCATCACCACCTGCATAGACTCCCTCTTTGGTGGTCTTGCCAAACTCTTCTTCTGCAACGATACATTTGTACTTATTTACTTCCAATCCCTTGGTGGTAGAAGAAATAAGCGGATTCGGTGATGTGCCTAAAGACATGATGACAGTGTCTACTTCCATCGTAAATTCAGAGCCTTCTATCACAACAGGGCGTCTTCTGCCGGAAGCATCGGGCTCACCCAATTCCATCCGCACACACTTAATCCCCGATACCCAGCCATTCTCATCCTCGAGAATCTCTGTCGGATTAGTCAGCAGGTCGAAAATAATCCCTTCCTCCTTGGCGTGATGCACTTCCTCCACACGTGCAGGAAGTTCTTCCTCGCTTCTGCGGTATACGATATGTACTTCCGCACCGAGACGCAGAGCCGTTCTCGCCGCATCCATTGCCACGTTGCCGCCTCCCACGACCGCCACTTTCTTCCCTCTCATAATCGGTGTATTGGATTCCTCATCAAAAGCCTTCATCAGATTGCTTCTGGTCAGATACTCATTGGCAGAGAATACTCCGTTTGCCTGCTCGCCGGGAATTCCCATAAACTTCGGCAGACCAGCGCCGGAACCGATGAAAACTGCGTCAAAGCCTTCCTCCTCCAGCAGTTCATCTATCGTAACCGCCTTACCTACAACCACGTTTGTTTCGATTTTAACTCCCAAGGACATTACATTTTCAATCTCTTTGGCAACTACATCCTGCTTAGGAAGACGGAACTCAGGAATACCGTATACAAGTACGCCGCCCGGCTCATGAAGCGCTTCAAAAATGGTAACATCATATCCCATTTTTGCAAGATCACCCGCACAAGTCAGCCCGGAAGGACCCGAACCGATTACTGCTACTTTCTTGCCCTTCTTCTCTTTCGCACCCTCCGGCTTCACATTATTTTCTCTCGCCCAGTCAGCTACGAAACGCTCTAATTTACCGATAGAGATCGGTTCGCCTTTAATACCTCTGATACACTTGCCCTCACACTGGCTCTCCTGCGGGCAGACACGTCCGCATACCGCCGGAAGCGCAGAGGACTCACTGATAATCTGATAAGCCGCCTCGATGTCTCCCTCTTTTACTTTTTCAATAAATCCGGGAATGTTAATGGCTACGGGACATCCCTTGATACACTGTGCATTCTTACAGTTAATACAGCGGGATGCCTCACACATCGCCTCTTCTTTATCATAACCCAGACATACTTCCTCAAAATTCGTTGCACGTACCTTAGCGTCCTGTTCACGGACGGGTACTTTCTTTAATACATCTGTTTCCATTAGTCATTACCTCCGCAATTTCCGCATCCGCCGTGATGGGTATTTCCCTCCTGCGCTTTTAAGAATGCTCTTCCCTCTTTAGTCTTATAAATCTGCTGACGTTTCATCGCCTGATCAAAATCCACTTTATGACCGTCAAATTCAGGACCGTCCACACATGCAAATTTCACTTCTCCGTCTACCGTCAGACGACAGGCACCACACATACCCGTACCATCAACCATGATGGGATTCATGCTGACAATAGTCGGCAGATCATACTTCTTTGTTGTCAGGCACACAAATTTCATCATAATCATCGGACCGATAGCAACGCAAACATCATAGCTCTTACCTTCTTCGGTAATCAAATCATCGATTACTTTCGTAACCATGCCGCTTCGTCCATAGGAACCGTCGTCCGTCGTAACATAAAGATTTCCTGCTACAGCTTTCATCTCCTCTTCCATGATCAGCAGCTCCTTCGTCTTGGCTCCCACGATCACATCTGCATCGATACCATGCTCATGCAGCCATTTCACCTGCGGATAAACCGGCGCTGTGCCCAGACCGCCTGCCACAAAAAGAATTTTCTTTGTACGGAGGCTTTCTATCTCTTCATTTACAAACTCAGAAGGACATCCAAGCGGTCCGACAAAATCATGAAAACTATCGCCGGTCTTTAAATTTCTCATCATCTCTGTTGCTGCACCTACCACCTGCAACACGATCGTAATAGTACCTGCCGTTCTGTCATAATCACAAATGGTCAATGGAATACGCTCTCCATCCTCATCCATTCTTACAATAACAAACTGTCCCGGCTGACAGGATTTTGCGACCCTCGGGGCCTCAACATCCATCAGGTAGATGTTCGTTGTAAGTTCTTCAGCTTTTAATATCTTGTACATATCGCTACTTATCCTCCTAACCTGATATCCCTGAATATTTATGCATCCTATAGACATGACATAGTTGCACTGAGACTGTGTTTTTGATAGCCTTAGTGCAACTTCAAGTCTTATCATATAGGAACTTCCCTGTTTTTGCAACTCTTTTTATTCAATGTCAAAAGATACCTGTTACTGATTCTATATGATAACAGCCACAAATTCGCCGTTTTCATCATATCCGAGCTGCGCCGCCTCACCTGTATGTATCTGGATCAGAAAAACCTTATCGGTACGGCTCAACATACCGGTTCCATCATCATAATACTCATAAATCGTGTAGTAATCGTCCGCATATCCGATTCTTAATACCGAGCTGAATTGATAACTCAGCGTGCCGCTCTGCCGTTTGTTGTGTCCGGCAGCGTCTTCCAGATATCCTGTCTCAACCAGCCGTTCTACCAGATTGTTTACCGCCTGAGTTGTCGGAATAGCGTCTCTGAGAGTCAGCGTATACGTTCTCATAGTCACTTCGCTGGGAACACCTTCTTCACTGATATTGACAAACTTAAACAGCGTTTTTCCAAGAGGCATAGGAATCGGCCCCGTGTAGGGTACGCTATCCTGCGTCGGCTCAGATTCATCGGTCGTGTAATAGATCTTACATCCTTCTACCCCTTCTACTGAGATCATCGTCGGTTCCGTATACTCTCCACTGTATAAATCTACTTCCGGCGCATTCGGCACAGACAAGTTGATAATATATGTCTTACTGACAATTTCGCTCTCTATACCATAATCATTTACAAAAAAAGCACTGATCGTATATTCTCCTGCCTCAAGGAAGAGAGGTGCAGTATATATTTCACTATTTTTAGTCGGTTTGCTCCCATCGGTCGTATAATAAATCGTTCCCGCAGTATTAGAGCTGAGTTTTAACGGAATCACTTCCGCATAACTTCCCTCGACGTAACTAAATTCCGGTTCCATGGCAAGATAACTCTGAAACATATTCACAATACCGGTCTCCGGACAATTCCTCAGCAGCTCATTGATCTGTCCATACAGACCCTGATTGGCATAGATTGTTATGATCTTATTGTAAGCTTCTTCCAAATCTTCATAGGAAAAATTTCCTCTGTCTATAATCCGGTACAAAACATTGACCGCCGAATCATTATCCTGTTGTAAATAGTAATAATCCGCTTCCAGAAAAAGCAGTTTCGCCTCGTCGGGATAGCTTTGATAGGCTGCTTCCAGACAGGCTATCGCCTCATCGTAAGACTCATTTGCAGCATATTCTTTAGCCTTTGTAATCTGATACTCCACCGTTCTGATATGATAAGCATATGTGCCGTAAGTAACTAACGCCACAACAAAAATAACGACAAGACTTACCATCAGCCATATCTTTTTACCTTCATCGGCCGGGTAAGCCGCTCCCTCTACATCCTCCTCTTCTGCCTTTTCTTCTGTCTGTGATATCTCCTGAGTGTCTTCCCCTTCCTGCATCGCTGCAAGTGTGGATAAAGTTTCCGTTATGCTGTTTTCTATTTCCGGTTCAAAGTCTGGCACAATCTGAATCTCTTCTCCGCATTTCTCGCAAATCAGATGTCCTTCCATCAACTCGTTACCACAATGGGGGCACTTCATAAGCCGTTCCCTTTCTCTCTCAATTACCTATGGGTTAGCGTATATCTCCAGCCTCAACGCAGTTATGCATCAGCATAGCTATTGTCATAGGTCCTACGCCTCCCGGAACAGGTGTGATGGCACTGCAGACCGGCGCCACATCATCATAATCCACATCACCGCACAACTTATTGCTCTCATTGCGATGAATTCCAACATCTATCACAACTGCTCCTTCTTTAACATATTCCCGCGTGATCATCTTAGGTTTTCCTACTGCCACAACCAGAATATCCGCCCGCTTTGCTGTTTCCTTAAGATTTTTTGTCTTAGAATGCGCAACGGTCACAGTACCGTTTTCACGCAAAAGCAAAAGCGCCATAGGCTTACCAACAATATTACTTCTCCCGATTACAACACATTCTTTGCCCGCAATCTCAATATCGGACCGTTTTAAGAGCTGGATAATTCCTGCCGGTGTACAGGATACGAAACCGGGCTGCCCGATGCACAACGCTCCCACACTCTGCGGATGAAATCCGTCCACGTCTTTTTTCGGATCGATCGCCCGAATGATCTCGTCCTCATCTATATGTTTCGGAAGCGGCAGTTGTACGAGTATTCCGTTGACCTCTTCCTTATCATTCAACTCTTTTATCAGTTTAAGGAGTTCTTCCTGTGTTGTCTCCTCCGGCAGTTCATATGCCAATGAATCAATTCCTATATAAGCACATGCTTTCTTTTTATTGCCTACATATACACTGGAAGCCGGGTCATTTCCCACCTGAATCACGGCAAGGCACACTTTGATACCTTTCGCGCTAAGTTCCTCAACTTTTATTTTCAGTTCATCCTTAATCGTAGCAGAAATTGCTTTACCATCAATAATCTGTGGCATAGAGTTTTTCTCCTTTCAATCTAGAATAATCCTGTGATCATGCCGTCATCATTCACATCGATCTGATACGCCGCAGGTTTCTTCGGCAGCCCCGGCATAGTCATGACTGTACCGGTCAACGCAACTACAAATCCAGCACCAGCAGATACATAGACTTCTCTTACATTCATCATAAATCCTACTGGTCTTCCGAGCAACGTCGGATCATCAGACAGAGAATACTGTGTCTTAGCCATGCAGACAGGCATGCTGCCAAATCCCATTTCTTCTAATTTCTGCAGCTGCTTCTCTGCCGCAGGGGTATATGATACGCCGCCTGCACCATAAATTTCAGATGCAATCGTCTCTATTTTCTCCTTTAGAGAAATCTTATCTTCATATAATAATTTAAAGTGACTTTCTTTCTTCTCAAGCGTCTCAAGTACTTTGCCAGCAAGCGCGGTACCGCCTGCACCGCCTTTTTCCCACACTTCAGAAATCGCAAACTCACAGTCTCTGTCCTGACAGAACTTCTGCACATATTCTATTTCCGCCTTCGTATCAGATACAAAAGAATTCAATGTGACCACGATCGGTACGCCGTATTTGTGAAGATTCTCAATGTGTTTCTCAAGATTCACGATTCCTGCCTGTAACGCTGTCATATTTTCCGCTGACAAATCACTCTTGGCTACACCGCCATTATACTTCAACGCCCGGATTGTGGCAACCAGCACGACCACATCCGGCTTAAGTCCTGCCATACGGCATTTGATATCAAAGAATTTCTCTGCACCGAGATCAGCGCCAAACCCTGCCTCAGTAATAACATAATCCGCCATCTTGAGCGCAGTTTTGGTAGCCCGGATAGAATTACATCCATGTGCAATATTTGCAAAAGGTCCGCCGTGTACCAGCGCCGGCGTGTGTTCTAACGTCTGAATCAGATTCGGTTTCATCGCATCCTTTAACAGTGCCGCCATGGCGCCGACAGCATTTAAGTCAGCGGCTGTCACCGGATTTCCCTGATAATTATATGCGACGATGATCCGTCCGAGCCTTTCCTTTAAATCCGCAATATCGGATGCAAGACATAGAATTGCCATGATTTCAGATGCGACCGTAATAACAAAATGATCTTCCCTGACCACACCGTCCATCTTGCCGCCAAGTCCCACTACTACATTACGCAATACTCTGTCATTCATATCCAGACAGCGTTTCCACACGACCTGTCTTGGATCGATATTCAATTCATTTCCCTGCTGAATATGATTATCCAGAATCGCCGCCAACAGATTATTCGCAGAGGTAATCGCATGAAAGTCTCCGGTAAAGTGCAGGTTTAAATCTTCCATTGGAACAACCTGTGCATAACCACCGCCTGCAGCGCCCCCTTTGATTCCGAAACACGGTCCGAGTGACGGCTCCCTGAGAGCAATGACCGCTTTCTTACCTATCGCACCGAATGCCTGTCCGAGTCCCACACTCGTAGTCGTTTTGCCCTCTCCTGCCGGAGTTGGATTGATGGCAGTCACAAGAATCAGCTTACCGTCGGGATTATCTTGAATACGTTCGATATATTCATCTGAAATCTTAGCCTTATACTTACCGTATAACTCCAAATCATCCGGTTCCATCCCTATTTGTCCGGCGACATCCACAATATTCTTAAGTACTGCTTCCTGCGCGATTTCAATATCTGTCTTCAATCCTAAACCCTCCCTCTTTTCTTATCCTATATTGTTTCTTCTACAAACTGTTCAAACTCCTCGGCGCTCATCAAGACTTTGCGTGGTTTCGTCCCTTCTTCTTCTCCTACTACACCCGCTTCACACAGTTGGTCCATAATACGTGCCGCCCTGTTAAATCCAATCTTAAAAACTCTTTGAAGCATACCGATGGACGCCTTATCTTTCTCAATAATAAATCTTCCTGCATCTGCAAAATATTGGTCATACTCAGAACCGCTCTCGCCGCCGGATGCACCACTGCCGCCGGATGAACTGCCCATATTTTTGATCTGCTCCTCCACATCATCGCTATATACATTTCCGATAGCCTGATTCTTGAGGAAATCTACAACGTCCCCCACTTCTTTATCCGATATGAAAGCGCCTTGGATACGCGCCGGTTTCGGATAGCCCTGCGGGTAGAACAGCATATCTCCTTTGCCGAGTAATTTCTCTGCACCTACCATGTCGAGAATTGTCCGGGAATCCACGCCGCTGGATACCGCAAACGCCACCCGGCTCGGCATATTGGCTTTGATCAGACCTGTAATAACATCCACAGATGGCCGCTGGGTCGCTATGATCAAGTGAATACCACAGGCTCTTGCCAGCTGTGCCAGACGGCAGATTGACTCCTCCACTTCTCCCGGTGATACCATCATCAGATCCGCAAGCTCGTCCACAATAATAAGAATCTGCGGTAATTTCTGTGGTGCCTCCGGGTCGCCCGCCGCCTGCATACTTTCCACTTTCTTATTATATCCCTTAAGGTCCCGGACATTGAAATCAGCGAATTTCTTATAACGATCCGTCATTTCAGCCACGCCCCAATGAAGCGCCGCCGCCGCTTTCTTCGGATCTGTAACTACGGGAATTAATAAATGAGGAATACCGTTATAGACACTCAGTTCCACCACCTTCGGATCAACCATGATCATCTTAACATCCTCAGGTTTCGCTTTATATAAAATTCCCATGATAATTGTATTGATACAGACTGACTTACCGGAACCGGTAGCACCTGCAATCAACATATGAGGCATTTTGGCAATGTCTGCTACCACAATCTTGCCCGCAATATCTTTGCCCACCGCAAAAGCAAGGTTGGAACCAAAATCCTTGAACTCTTTGGACTCCACCAGATCCCTAAATGCCACAGCGGTATTTTCTTTATTGGGCACCTCGATACCGACTGCTGCTTTACCCGGAATAGGCGCCTCGATACGAATATCAGTAGCTGCCAGATTCAGTTTAATGTCATCCGCAAGACCGACAATCTTACTGACTTTAACTCCCTGCTCCGGCTGTAATTCATACCGTGTAACGGAAGGTCCCTGACTGATATCCGTTACCGTCACCTTAACTCCAAATGTAGCAAGCGTCTGCTGTAGACGCACAGCCGTCTCTTTTAATTCCCTTGCTGAATCCCCGTTGTTCTTACCACTTCCCTTCGCCAAAAGATTGATTGGAGGGAACTTATATGGTCTTGGAGCCTTCTGCTCTCTCTTCTGAGGTTCTTCCGCCGGTTCTGCCTGCGCGGCTGCTGCTTTATTCTCCGGTATTTTCGGCAATATTTTTTCCGGCATTTTCAAGGGTGCTTTTTCCGGTATTGTCTGTGATGCTCTTTCCGGTGTTTCTTCCATATATATTGCTGACTCTAAAGTCGTATCCGCCTCCGGCATATCTGGTTCTGTCTCATCCGCCGCACCGTGAATACGAATCTCATCTAATTCGTCGGACTCATTCTCAATATAATGATAAGAATGCGCCTCCCTGACCGGTTCACGCTCTGACTGTACATCCGTTCCATCATCCGCCATATGTAATATAATCTCGTGGATATCGTCACGCGCTTTCTCCGCATTCTCTTTCTCTTTGTCCTTCTCTTTACCGAGTGACGTGTCTATCATGACACCGGTCACTTTCTTATCCATACGCAGAATCTTCTCGTTCTCTATCTCTTCCTCTCTCTGTCTGCGCTTCTCCTCTTCCCTTGCTCTCTTTTCCTCCATGGCTAACCGCCGCTCTTTGGCACGTTCCCTGCGGTACGCAGCATCCTCAACGGAACGCTCATATACCTTGCGTCCCTGTCTGGTCACACCGCCAATAAAAGATTTCTCTGTAACGATCACCATACAGATGATTCCAAGCACCAGAATTGCCAGTATAGTTCCCACCATTCCAAGAAACTTGTAGGCAAGATAAGCGAGTGTTCCTGCGATAACACCCCCGCCATTATGATTCTCACTGCATCTTAGATAGATTTCTTTAACTTGATAGCTTTCTACCTGCGCAAGCTCAGTGCCAAACAGTTCACAGATCATACTGACCATAATAAACAGAAGCACACCCGCGACCAGCTTTCTGGTCGCAATGTTATTTCCTATATTGGACATGCCGAAAGCTATTGCCAGAAAAATAATAATCGGTGCAATATACGCGGTCAGTCCAAAAATGCCAAACATAATATCGCTGACCACGTCACCAACTTTACCGACTACACCGAAGTTACATAAGAATAGTATAATCGCAAGAGCAAGGAACACGATCAGCATGATCTCATTTCGTATCGCTGCATCCATAGGCGGTGCCTGTGCCACTCTGGCTCCGCTCCTCCTTCCGGTCTGTGTCTGTCTGCTCCTGCCTGTGTTTCTATTTGAAGTTGTCGTCTTTTTATTTGCGGAAGAGCGTTTTCCTCCTTGGTTAGATGCCATTACAAATGCCTCCTGAGCATACTCCTGTCTCTTATACACATAACCCACCCCACGAGACCGACGCAGAGAGCCTGAT
>CAMXBD010000020.1 GCA_947179245.1 uncultured Lachnospiraceae bacterium
GATCTACACAGACGAAACCATTGCGGAGGTAGAGTTAAAACCTTATTCTGCGTGTCCCGCGATCTTTGACGGTAACGATTTGTCGGAGGATGCAGGAAACTGGCTGAATCTGGCAGTCACGCAGTATTATCACAAGGCTTATGTAAAGGTGGTCAAATGATATGGCTGATAAATTAAAACTACCGAACGTCACGCTGGCGGCGTTGACCAGCGTGGATATCTATGAGACGATCAAAGCCATGGAATATAGTATGCGGCAGATCGAATTCGGGGACGTGGTTCTGATTACGCACAGAAAACCGCTTACTCTGCCAAAATCTATACGGTATTCCCATACATCCAAGCTGGATAATATCGATAAATTTAATTATAAGGCGGTCTATGAACTTGGGGAGCACATCCATACAGATTATATACTGCTCATGCAGGCGGATGGGTTCGTGGTACACCCGGAAAGCTGGCGGGATGAATTTCTGGATTATGACTATATCGGTTCTCCGTGGCCTCTTCCTAAGAATGATTACGCCTACCGCGATTCCAAGGGACAGATCTGCCGTGTGGGTAACAGTGTGTCCATCCGCAGCAAGAAATTATTGGATTTCCCGAAACAGGCTGGACTTAAATGGGAGAAGATGGAGGACGGCAATTACAATGAGGACACGTTTCTGTGTTGCAAGTACAAGAATGTGATCGAGGATGCGGGTATGAAGTTTGCACCCATCGAGGTGGCGAAGTATTTCGGACACGAACACATGATTCCGGAGGTTATGGATGTGGAGAAGCCTTTTGTTTTCCACAAATGGCGGGGCAGGAACGCGCAGTATCCGAAATTCGTCAATCCGTGGAAAGTCAGATGGCGGAAGGTGAAAGATATTATCAGACCGTTGCTTTTTTGGAGAAGATTGAGATGATTTACGATTGTATTCCTTTTTTTAATGAACTGGATATTCTGAAACTCAGAATGCAGATATTGTCGCCTTATGTGGATAAATTTGTGCTGGAAGAGTCCACGGTGACTTTTTCGGGAGAGCCCAAAGAGATGATCTTTGCGAAACATCGGAATATGTTCGCGGAATTTGAAGATAAGATTATCTATGTGGCGGTGGACAATTCGCCTATGAGCGGAGTGACAACCCATGAGCGGGATAAGTTCCAGAAGAATCAGCTGATCCGTGGGATGGCGGACTGCAAACCGGATGATATCGTGATTTTCAGTGACGTGGATGAGATACCTAACCCCAAAGTGCTTAAGGAGATTATCGCCAATTTTGATGCGGCTAAAATATATCATCTGGCACAGAGAATGTTTTACTGTTTCCTGAATATGGAAGAAATATCGGGGAATCTGCTGTCCATTACCGGAGAATTTCCGGGCGTGAAACAGAAACAATGGCTGGGAACTAAAATATGCAGTTTCGGCAATCTGCCGGAAGGAGGCATTGTTTTATTAAGAGAGGTGTCTCCGGGGGATCCGCGCAGTGTGCGCGTGGCGGACGGCGGATGGCATTTCGGTTATATGGGCGGCGATGGTGAGCGGGATGTGGCGAAGCGCATCGGCGTCAAGGTACAGGCGGCGGCTCATCAGGAGTACAACAAATCCAGATACCTGAATGAAGCGGTGGACAGGCTGTTGTGCGGTGAGGACATTTTCGACCGGAACGCTAAGTTTGTGCGCGTGCCGATCGATGAAAGCTACCCGGAGTACCTGCGTGAACATCAGGAGGAGTACACATTCCTGATCGCGCCGGATGTAAGCGGTGCGGGTATCGTATGGAAGAAAACGAAGCTTGGATGTAAAAAGTATCTACGGAAGCTCCACGGCGTGGCGGCGCGTATACTGCATCATTAAAGTTTTGGGAAAGGAGGCGTATCGGCGTGGAATCTATTAAAAAAAGTTCCGTATTTTCGAGTTTACGAAGCAAATACCGTAAAATTAGTTCCGCAGGAATTTATTTATTGTATGCCGGGTTGACGATTGAACTCCTTATTGTGATTATTGATAAAAGTAATTATATTAATCCTGTCGAGGGACGCCTTTTTCAGATCACTTTTGTACTGTTTCTGCTAAAGTTGCTTTTGACAGATTACACGAAGAAAGAATGGTGCGTGATTCTTTTTCTTGAGGCAGCCGCGTTTGCATCTTACCGGATTACGGGCGCCAATGATCTGATCCGTATTGTGACGTTTGTGGCGGCATGTAAGGATGTTCCGCTTAAACAGATGCTTAAATATATTTTCTACGTGACGCTGGCTGGCTGTGCCGTGATCGTCTTATTGTCGGTGACGGGAATCTATGGGGAGGTCAGCCTGACACAAGCCTATGGACGGGAAGGATCGGAGGTGGCGCGCTATACCGGTGAAGCGCTGGCGGCTGAGACACGTTATACCCTTGGCATGGGGCATCCCAATGCGCTGTTCTGCATGTTTTTGATGCTGATGATGCTTGGTGTCTACATTTATTTTGACCAAATGAAATGGTATATATATTTATTCATGATGCTGCTCAACGTGGGCGTGTATGTTCTGACGGATTCCAGAACCGGAATGCTGATTGGCACGATATTCCTCATAGGCGCCTGTGTGTTGACTTACTGTAGATTACTGCGCGAAAAGGCGTTTGCTTATGTGTGCGGTCTGCTTGTGTTTGCCCTGTGTATCGGATTCTCTGTGGATGCGGCAGTATATGCGCCGAAAGTGCGGCAGGCACAGTGGAATGCTTATTTTTATAATGATCCGTTTTATGATGATCCGGAAGACGACACGCACACTCTGTTGATGATGCGCATTGACAGCTATATTAATGGCAGAATCGTATCTTTGACCAATTCGGAGAATAATGACGGCACGATTCAGACTTGGTCTGCTTTTTCCAAGCCTAATAATATGAAATACTATTTTGATATGGGCTGGGTAAAGCTGTTCTACCGTTACGGTGTTGTGCCGGGAAGCCTGTATATAGCCGCCTGCCTTGCGCTCCTGTGGCAGATATATAAGAAAAAGGATGCGTGTGGTCTGCTGCTGTTTGCCACGCTCGCCGTATATACCGTGGTGGAGGCGCATCTGATATCCGTTTACATCGGCAGAAATTATCTGTTGATGATGATGGGGTACTATTTACCGCTTTATTGGCGGGGTGGCGATAAACAAACAGATTGAGAAAAGCGGTTTTTTGATGTACAATAAAACTGATACATTTTGTGCTGAATACATATAATAAAGACAGTAAAAGGATGTTAGGTTTTGTAGGAAGGCGGTGTTTTATGTTGACATTACAAGAGCAGCTGCTTCAGAAAGTTGATGATTTATCGGAAGATAATCTACGTTTTTTATTAGATATGATAGAGCGTTTCATGTTACCTGATACTGTGAAAAAAAAGGCAACGGTAATTCCGAATAGAATTGGAATTGCGAGAGGACAGGATTTATATGACGATGAATATGATTTTGATGAAATGAACCCTGAGATTGCGAAAATGTTTGGAGTGGTAGAATGAAACTGTTATTGGACACACATATTATTTTATGGGCATTGGATGATAATCCCAAGTTGCCCAATGAGGCTAGAACTTTAATAATGGATTTGAAAAATGAGATTTATTATAGTTCAGCATCTGTTTGGGAAACAACGATAAAATATATGTCAAGACCAGATAAGATTCGGATTAGTGGCTCTAGGCTATCAGATTTATGTCAAGAAATGGGTTACCAAATGGTGCCAATTATTGATAAACATGTGAAAGCATTGGAAATGTTGGTATTTCATAATTCAAATCAAACACATAATGATCCTTTTGATCGGATTATGATTGCCCAAGCAAAGGCTGATGGTTTAAAATTTGTTACACATGATTCTAAAATTCCATTTTACGAAGAAGATTGTGTAATAGTTGTATGATATAGTATACAAAATTGCAACTCAAATCGCTTTATTGGCGGGGTGGCGATAAAGATTGAAATTTTTCCCGAAAAATGGTATTCTAAATTGATATATTGTTTTTTATTATTGAGTAGAATTTACCTGAGGGATCAGAATGAATCGTAAAATGACAGTAATAGAGGGATATTGGCTGCTCTTTATGGATTTAGTCAGTATCGCCGTTTCGTATACAATAGCTATTTTAATCCGTTTTCACAAATTCAGATGGGTCGATGAGCCGGAACTTCATTTCGTGGTATGCATCGGTTTTCTATTGTTCTGCACAATCTACAGCTTCCTGTTTGATTGGAACAGGGAATTCCTGAAGCGGGGAATCCTCGTTGAGTTCGTAGCGGTCTTAAAATTTAATATTTTTATGGAATTGTCTGTTATGGCATTCCTGTTTATGCTGCAGAGAGGCGCGGATGTCTCACGACTCGTGATGGGATATTTTGCAGTTTTGGATGTCCTTGTCGTGTGGGGCGTGCGGCTTGGGATGAAAAAGGCATTGCGCATCTATTTTACTTCCAAATCCAATATTGTGAAAATCATGATTATCACGAAAGATTACGTGTTGGACAAGACAGTGGCCAGCTTAAAGGCGGCTATGGATATCAACTATGAGATCGTGGCGCTTGCCTGTGTGGACGTGGACCGCAAAGGTGTGGTGATAGACGGGGTTAAGGTAAATGCTGACGGAAAAGATGTACTTGATCTGGCGAGGCAGATGCCGCTCGATGAAGTATTCATCAATCTGCCGGAAGAAGACAAGAGATATGTAAAGCAT
The DNA here is from genome assembly GCA_947179245.1 of uncultured Lachnospiraceae bacterium. Classification (GTDB taxonomy): domain Bacteria; phylum Bacillota; class Clostridia; order Lachnospirales; family Lachnospiraceae; genus UBA3282. The sequence continues at coordinate 4,704 of CAMXBD010000020.1, forward strand.
ATGATCTATGACTTGGAATCCATGGGTATTGCATGTCATTATAACATAGATATCATTGAACGGCCGCAGAAGGAAGTCAGAGTGGGGAACTTCGCGGGATATACGGTGGTGACTTACTCGATTAATCATTTCGACTACAGAAGAATGGCGATTAAGCGTCTGATCGATATTGCAGGCGGATTAGTGGGATGCATTATCACGGCGGTGCTGACGCCTTTTGTTGCACTGGCGATCAGGATTGATTCTCCGGGACCTATTTTCTTTGCGCAGACCAGAATCGGTAAGAACGGAAGACGGTTCAAAATCTATAAATTCCGTTCCATGTATATTGACGCGGAAGAGCGCAAGAAGGAACTGGAAGCACAGAATGAGATGCATGGATTGATGTTTAAGATGGAGGATGATCCGAGGATCACCAAAGTGGGTAAATTCATCCGCAAGACAAGTATCGATGAGCTGCCTCAGTTTGTGAATATCGTGAAGGGTGATATGAGTCTTGTCGGGACAAGACCACCCACGGAAGGTGAGTTTGAACAATATAATTCCCATTACAGAAGGCGGATCAGTATGACGCCGGGACTGACCGGTTTGTGGCAGATCAGCGGTCGTAGTGAGATTGTAGATTTTGATGAGGTAGTAAAACTGGACTTGGAATATATCGATAACTGGACATTAGGGCTGGATATCAAGATACTGTTCCGTACAGTATGGGTCGTGCTGACAGGGAAAGGCTCAAAATGATGGAGAAAGACAGACTGAAAGTATTGATGATCGGTCCCGACAGGAGTGTTCATGGCGGCATATCCGGTGTAGTCAACAATTATTATGAGGCGGGATTGGATAAGCTGATCGACCTGTATTACATCGGCACGATGGTGGAAGGCTCTAAGTGGGCGAAACTGGCATGCGCCGCTAAGGCGTATTTGCGCTTCCTCATAAAACTGCCCAAATATGATATCGTTCATGTCAACATGGCGTCAGATTCCAGTTATTATCGGAAATCCGTTTTTGTTCGTACGGCAGGAATATGTCATAAGAAGATCGTCATTCATCAGCACGGCGGAAACTTTACGGAGTTTTATGAGAGAGATTTAAGCGATGCCGGCAGAAGAAGTGTGAAGAAGGTACTCTCCATGGGAGATGCTTTTCTTGTATTAGGTACGGCATGGAAAGATTTCTTTGGCGGTATTATTGGGCGGGACAAGATCACGGTGCTTCCTGATGCCATACAGATTCCGGAATCAGGTAAGAAACAGTACGGTGTTCATAAGATCTTGTTTCTGGGAAGACTATGTAAGACCAAAGGCATTGGCGAACTGCTTGCAGTCATGCCGAAGCTTAGGGAAAAGTACCCGGATGTGCATCTTTATCTCGGCGGAATATGGGAAGATCAGGAACTACAGGCAGGAGCTATGGCGCTACAGGAGTATGTGACTGATCTTGGCTGGGTCAGCGGAGCGGCAAAGCAGAAGTACCTGCAGGAATGTGATATTTTTGTTATGCCTTCCTATTTCGAGGGGCAGTCCGTATCTATACTGGAAGCTATGGCAAATGCATGTGGAATCGTGGCGTCTAAAACAGGCGGCATTCCCGATATGATCATAGAAGAAGAGACGGGGATCTTTGTGATACCGCAGGATACGAAAACACTTGAGGAAGGCTTGCTCAGACTGCTTGCGGAGCCAAAGCTATGCCGGACGCTAGGCGAAAATGCCCGCAGAAAAGTAGAAAAAGAATTTTCCATAGAAGATAATATAAAGCAGCTTCTTGCCGTATATGAGTCAATTAGCTGTAGGGAGCGGCAGGATGATAATTGAGGAACCGTTGATCAGTGTGATTGTCCCGGTCTATAACGGACAGAGTTATCTGGCGGATTGCATTGACAGTATTGAAAATCAGACATATGGAAATCTGGAGGTTATTATAGTCAATGACGGCTCTACGGACCGGACAGGTGAAGTGTGTGACAGTTTGAAGACAGCCTATGATAACGTATATATATTGAATTTGAATGACAAGGGTGTGTCTGCCGCGCGCAATGCAGGAATAGAGATGTCTAAAGGAGAATTTGTCACTTTTGTGGATGCGGACGACAGACTGCGGCCCGAAATGCTGGACACGTTATATGAGTGTATGGTCAGTGCCGGAAGTGATGTTTCCGGATGCCGGTTTTTCTCATGGAGCAATGAATCCGAATGGAAACGGGCGGTGGAGGCGGATGTATCTAAGCCTGATGGGGCAGCAGGACGGATGAAAAACTACGATGCCGGCACATACTTAAGGGAAGAGATTCTTAACGGTAACAGCCGTTGCTGGAGCAAGCTTTATCGCAGGACGATCGTAGATCAGGTACGTTTTCGGGAGAATCTTACCATCGGAGAGGACATGCTGTTTCTTGTTAATATGCTGCCCTTCGTGGACAGGCTTACGGAGACGGACTATCCGGGCTACGGATATTATCAGAATCCGGACGGAGCCATTAATAGAGAGTTTACGCCCAGATACATGGATCAGATCACATGCTGGCAGCTTGCGAGGGAGGAGATTCTGAGGATGGACGCGAATCTGGATTCGCAGGTCACCGCATTGCTGATCATGGGGATTATGCTTACCGCAGGCAAACTTGCCATGCTTTCCGTGGAAAAAAGGCACAATCACAAAGAATATATCGAGATATGCCGTGAGAGACTGAAAGAAGCAATGAAGGTACCGGGGGCATACGGGAAACTGTCTGCAGGATACCGCATTAAGGCTGTGATATTCCGGGCATTTCCGAATCTGTATCTATATTTGTATAAAAGTGAACAAGTTCACTTACGAGTCTTGCTTCGCAAGCTCGGAAAATAGTGGACAAGGAGTAGGGCTATGTTGATCGTCAGGGTGATGGGCGGGCTGGGAAACCAGTTACAGCAGTATGCGTTATACAGGAAATTAGAACATATAGGCAAAGAGGTCAGACTGGATATTTCGTGGTTTCAGAATGAAGCGCTGCAGGCGTCTATGGCGGCGGGAAGAGAGCTGGAACTTGATTATCTGAATCCGCTTCACTATCGAGTGGCGTCCAAGGAGGAGATTCGTTCCGTACTCGGAAGATTGTGGGAAGAACCGGAAAGTTTTGCCGGAAAGATCAAGAGAAAATTATGTCCTTCTTCAAGCGCTTCTTTTGAAGAGAGCGATATGTATCATGAACAGGTTTTTGCCATGGACGACAAATATCTGGCAGGGTATTGGGCGTGTGAGAAATACTATGCGGATATCATGGATATTCTGCGGGCGGATATTTCATTTCCGCACAGTGCGGACAGCGAAGTTGAGAAGAAAAACCGCGGTATGATACAGCAGATGGAAGAGACATGCTCTGTCAGTGTGCATATCAGACGGGGAGATTATCTGGATGATATCAACAAGGCTCTTTTCGGAGGAATCTGTACAGAGGCGTATTATCAGAAGGCTATAGAGTATATGCGGGAGAAATTTCCGGACGCACGGTTTTATATCTTTTCGGATGACATTCCCTATGTGAGAGAACACTATCAGGGAGAAGATTATCAGATCATCGACTGGAATCATGGGAAAAACAGCTTCTATGATATGATGCTGATGAGCCGGTGCCGACACAATATCTGTGCCAACAGTACCTTTAGTTTCTGGGGAGCAAGACTCAATTCTTATATCGGAAAAATCATGATACGTCCGTCCGTTCATAAGAATACGCAGATATGTGAACCGGAGAAGATGAAGGATCTATGGCAGGGATGGCTACTCGTTACACCTCAGGGCGGTCTGCTTTAATAAATTCAAAAGGAGCATTGATTTAGATTATGAAGAAATCCAAATATAAGATCAGCGTGATGGTTCCCGTATATAATGCAAAAGATTATCTGGAGCAGTGCGTTGACAGTATTTTGTCCCAGAGTTATGACAATCTGGAATTGCTGCTTATCGATGATGAATCCACAGACGGAAGCGGAGAAATCTGCGACAGATATGCCGGGCAGGATTCCAGAGTGCGTGTGATTCACCAGAAAAACAGCGGTTGTACTGCCTCTTCACTGACGGGACTTCGTAATGCGTCCGGTGATTATTATATGTTTGTTGACAGTGACGATTATATTGAGGCGGAGACTCTTCAGGAAATGACAAAGCTCCTGATCGGAAAAAGGGGAGAAATTGTATGCTGTAATCACATTCTGGAGAAGAAAAATGAAACGGTTCCGGCAATCTGCCTTGCAAAACCCGGCGTATATGAGGGTGAAAAACTGCAAAGTGAAATCAAAGAGCAGTTACTTGGCAACGAAGAGCGTACGCTTCCCTTTTCACGATGCATGAAATTATATGAGAAATCTGTTTTTGAAGGAAATGAGAAATACTGTGATGCGGCAATCCGTATGGGGGAAGATTTCAACTTGGTTTATCCGGCGCTGTTAGACTGTTCCCGGCTGGTTATCATGGAAGATGCATTGTTCTATCACTATCGTTACGTAGAGGATTCCATGGTACACCATTATGATCCCGATATTATGGACAGTGTTGAGAGGGTCAGGGATTTCTGGCACAGGGTTGCAGAGGGCAAAAATATTACGGGCTGTGAGGATGAGTTTGACCGGGAATACTGCTATCTGCTGATTCTTGTTATGAAAAATGAGCTTCGTAATCCGGACAAAAATTATTTACGGAAAATACAGGATATTTTTACCAGACCGGAAGTGCGGGACAAGATTACATCCACGCCGCTTTCTGTTAAGAGTAAGGCAAATGCATTATTGTATCTGGGAATGATGTATCCGCAGAAACCGTTACTGCGGATCTTAAGGATGGTTATGAGGAAACATGACAATAGTGTCAGGAAAAGCAGGAGCGCTGCGGGAAAGGGAAGGTAGGCGGTATGGATAATCGATTAGTTATGTATCTGCATGGCGGCAGCGGGAATCATGGCTGCGAGGCTATCATGAACAGCACCTGCCATATGCTGGAGGATATTCCCAAGCTTCTTGTGACAAACAGCGAGAAGGAGGATATGGCCTATTCGCTTGCGCCTTTGTGCGATATTTTGCAGGAAAGAAAGATAGAGGAACATTTCTTTGCTCATGTATGGTACTATGTCTGGCGCGCCATTTTCCATGATCCGGAATCTTTTATGAGATACCGTTTCCGGCAGGTGCTTGGGAGAAAACGGTCGCCTCTGTACATATCGATCGGTGGTGATATGTATTGTTACGAACTTTCCAAAAAAGAAGCGATCACGGCAAACAGCGCCTTTAATAAAGCAGGCTCCAAGACAATACTGTGGGGCTGTTCCATCGAACCGGATCTTCTTCAGGAGACACAGGTTGTTGAAGATATGAAACGATATGCGTTGATTACACCGAGGGAATCTATCACGGAAGGCGCGCTTAGAGCGGCGGGAGTTACGGAGAATGTGAAGCGTTTCCCGGATCCGGCGTTTGCGCTTGAACCGGAGGAGATAGAACTGCCTAAACGGTTTGCAGTGGGTAAAACAATCGGTATCAATGTAAGTCCTATGATCGTGCGCCATGAGAAAGTGGAGGGGATTACACTCGCCAATTACCGGAGACTGATCGACCATATTTTGCAGACCTCGGAGGACTGTGTGGCTTTGATACCGCATGTGATGTGGCGCCACAATGACGACAGGCTGACACTTAAGGAGCTTTACCGGGGTTATGAAGGTAACGGACGAGTTATGATTTTCCCTGATATGTCATGTCAGAAGATTAAATATATTATTTCCAAATGCCGGGCTTTTATCGGCGCAAGAACACATGCGACGATTGCGGCTTACTCAAGCTGTGTCCCTACACTTGTGGTAGGATATTCCGTGAAAGCAAGAGGCATTGCAACAGATTTATTTGGCAGTGAAGAGCATTACGTTCTGCCGGTGCAGACGTTGGAAAATCCGGAAGAATTAATACAGGCATATGACTGGATGATGGACAGGGAACATGAGATTCGGACGAGGCTGGAATCATTGATGCCGGAGTATTGCGCAAAAGCAGCAGCAGCAGGCGAAGAGGTACGGAAGATTTGGAAACAGGTAACGGGACAATAGAGTCTGAAGATTTGGAAAGGCAATGCAATGGGCAGAGTCAGGCAGGCTGAGAAAAATATTTTCTTTGGATATATAAGCAACTTCATCATTATGATTACGGGGTTTTTGCAGAGAACCGTTTTTATCATGGTTCTGGATGAAACACTGCTGGGTGTCAACTCTCTGTATACAGACATCTTAAGCGTGCTTTCGCTGGCGGAACTTGGAATCGGAAGCGCCTTGAATTACAGTCTGTATAAACCGGTAGCTGATAATGATCAGGAAAAGATCAAATCCTATATGAGACTTTATAAGAGGGCATATCTGGCGATTGCAGGGGTGATTGCAGCAGTCGGGATCGCCCTGATTCCTCTTCTGCCTTATCTGATCAAGGACAGTAAGGGAGTGACCGGCGAGGAGCTGGTTATCTACTATTTGATTTTTCTTTTTAATACTGTCAGCACATATTTTGTGGCATACAAATATAGTCTGGCAAATGCACAGCAGCGAGGCTATATTCAGACTAATATCGCGACGATTACGAAGATCGTCACAGTCCTTGCGCAGATTATCATTCTGCTTGTGGCGAAGAATTTCCTGTTGTTTTTGTTGACACAGTCGGCAATGGAATTATTGCAGAAGATTTTCGTCAGTATTTATTTTAACAGACTCTATCCCTATCTGAAAGACCGGAATGTAAAGAAACTTGATAAAGAGGAGACGGACGTAGTTGCCACCAAGACGAAAGCCCTGATATTTCATAAGGTCGGTGATGTAGCAAGACTCTCTACGGACAGTATCATTATCACATATTTTATGGATGTTGCTCAGGTCGGAATTGTAGGAAACTATACGCTCTTTATCACTTACGCCGCCAATTTCGTTGGTGTTATTTTAAATTCAGTGATTTCCGGATTTGGAAATCTGGTGGCTACGGAATCGAAAGAAAAACAGCATGCCATGTTTAAGGTGTATCGGTTTATCGACTGCTGGATGTATGGGTTTGTGTCTGTCGGGTTCTGGCTTCTTCTGACGCCGCTGATTACGCAGATCTGGCTCGATGAGAGCTGGGGAGTGGGACAGATCGTAGTGACATTGATTTTGGTCGATTTCTATTTTAAGGGCGGCAGAGCGGTTTTAATGAACTTTAAGATTGCCGCAGGACTATTTGAGCAGGATAAATATCTGCCTTTGATTCAGGGAGTGGTGAATTTGATCCTGTCGATCGCAGGAATCAAGTATATAGGATTGGCAGGAGTATATGTAGGAACGGTGGTGTCCGGGTTAATGGCTAATTTTATCCGGCCGGTTATCATATACAGAGAATGTTTTGCGCGCAGTGCATGGTCTTATTTTAAGGACTCATTCAAATATCTCGGTGTGGTAGTGGGCGTTGCGCTTCTGATGATTCCTGTGAAGAACTTCGTGATGGGAGAGACCAATTTAGTGACATTTGCCGTGATGGTAATGATCATCACATTGATATATAATGGAACATTCTATTTATTTTTCAGAAAAACGCAGGAGTTTGAGTATCTGTGGGCGCTGCTTACAAAGAAGCTGTCATTTTTAAGGAGATTTAGCAATGGTGCAGGAAACGGTAAATAAACCGGATGATAAAATGAATATAGACATTCTGGCTCAGACTGCCTGTCGTGAACTGATGACATATGGTTTATGGGATGGAAAGACCAAAGTAAAAAGCTGGATTAAGAAACATCTTCTCAGACGTCAGACAGCACCGGAAGACATGATTTTCTGGACCACCGGACTTCTGGCGGCGGGATTATGGAATTACAAAAAAGACGCCGGGACAGATATGACGGCGCAGATTGAGCAGACGCTCAGTGCATACTATGCAAGGTGGGCACAGAAAAAATGTCCGGTCTTTTATCTTGATGATCTGCTGGCAGGAGAAACACTGCTTAAGGCGTATGAAGATTACTGTGAGGGTGGGCAGGACAATGATTTTATCAGAGCCGGTAACACAGAAATGTATCGGAAGATGATTGAGAAACTTGCCGAATATGGTTTGAGCTATCCGGTTGATGAGATGGGGAGCTTTCCTTACCGGGCGGCACAGAACAACGGATATATTTTTGCAGATGCTATCGGGCTGGCGTGTCCGTTCCTATACCACTATGGGATGGTATATCACAGGACGGATGCTATGGAGCTTGCGGTGAAACAGATTGTTAATTTTGTGGCATACGGTATGGACGGTTCCACGGGACTGCCCTATCATGGGTATGTAATGAGTACTGCGTGCAAGTATGGTATTATAGGCTGGGGGCGCGCTGTGGGCTGGCTGCTTCGCGGCATGACAGGATGCATGATAAGTGAATATGGGGCTGAGCGGCTTAGGGATGCCTACATCGGATTAATAGACGCTGTACTGCCATACCAGCGTAAAGACGGATATTTTTGCTGGCAGATGCATGCATTGGACGGTCCGGTCGATACCTCTGCAACAGGGATGATCTGTGGGGCGGTGAAGCGGGGGATGGAGCTTAATATTCTTACGGATTCCAAGTACGCGCAGGCAGTGCAGGCGGGGAAAAGCGCGGTTTACAGATCGGTCAGGGACGGCAGAGTGTATGACTGTTCCGGCGAGTGTGAGGGTTTTGGTCAGTATCCGCAGCGATATGGCGCTTACCCGTGGGCGCTCGGACCGGCGTTGATGTTATAAGAAAGGCAGCAGGATGAATCATACGATCAAAAAAATTGTATCTGAGAACAGCATAAAGATAACGTTGGAAGAAGCGTGTTATTTCGGCTTTTTTATTCTGCTGTCCATCACCAAAGGGCTGGGACTTTACGAAGGGCAGAAGCTATTTGAACTGCTGGTCATTCCCGCCTTTTTGTTTGCTGTCGTAAAGATACTTATTACCCCATATACTAAGAGACAGTGGGTGATTCAGGTGATATTTCTGCTTTTGACAGCGGTTGTATTTTATGAATCACGGGAAAGAGGCATCCTGTTTCTGGCGTTTACGGTGCTTGGAATGAAGAATATTTCCGTCAAAAAAGTTTTCCACGTGGGATTGTGGGTATGGTCGCTGTGTGCGGTCGTGCTGAGCATTTTTTCCTTTTTCCGTCTGGAACATACCATATACAGGGTACATGCCAAGATGGGGCTGGGTCATATTTTCCGGTGGAGTCTCGGATTTTCACATCCGAATATTCTGCACATTACTTATCTGGCGTTATGTGCATTTATTCTCTATGAATTGGGAGAACATTACGGAATCAGACATTTTGTAATTATGATGGCAGGAAACGTGCTCGTGTTTCTGTATTCAGTCAGTTATACCGGTTTTGGTATCGTATCTGTTTTGCTGATGGGATTTTTGTATGTGCGGATCAGACCGAAATTCTGTTTCATAGAGAAAATACTTGCCAATCTGGTATTGCCGGTCTGTCTGGTATTGTCTTTTGTGGCGCCCTTTTATCTCTACCATCCCAGACTCGGCTATTATGTACAGCAGTTGAATTTCAAACTTAATACAAGGATATATCTGGCGGAGCAGTTTCTGCGATCGGAGTATCACAGTCTGTTCGGGGCGGATATCTCTAAGATTGTCAGATCTTCCATGACGATGGATAACTCCTATGTGTGGGGATATATTAATTATGGGCTGGCTGCCTTTGCGATTATCATGATCGGATATTTTGCATTGCTGTTTTATGATACACATAAGCAGCGGACGAGGGAGCTTGTCATTCTCGTATGTTTTCTCGGAGCCGGATGGACGGAACCGCTGTTGTTTAATACTTCTTTTAAGAATGTGACGCTGATCTTCTTAGGCAGTCTGCTTTTCCTACAGAAAGAGGGGGCAAAGGAATATTGTCTGTTTTCGAAACTTAGGCGGACGGTGGTCATTCCGGGTGGCGGGATTCCTGATGCGACATGGTCGGCGCTGCGCTTAATATGGAGGGCATTTAAAGCGAAAATGGTCTGTCTGACGGTGGCTGGCGGTGTGCTGGGAATCATTTTGTGCGCTCTCTTATATACGGTGCCGGAGGGATATGTGGTGCGCCGGTTTTATACGGATGCGAGAGAGAAAACTTCTGTGTATGTGGAGAGTGTGGACGATCCGGCGTACGAAGGGTGGAAGATCATGAATTATCTGGACGCTGAGGATCCTATGCAGCTCATACAGGGCAAGGCCGTCACGCTTGAGACGGTCAGATATTATGTGGGGAGTGCGCTGATCGGCGGATTCTTCGGCGGCGTGGCTGGCGCGGTGTATTTTAGTCTGGAAGAAAGCAGGAAGAAACAGATGCCGGGCGCTCTGTGAAGGAAGGCTAAGATTGGATGTCTGCCGGCAGACAAGGGTGAATGGGATGATGAATAAGAAAGATTTGAAATACTGTACGATTTTAAAGAGCAACATCAATGTGACGAATATGAAGGATACGATTGCGTATATCACAGAGAATCTAAGCAATCTGCGGGGCGATTATATCTGTGTCTCGAATGTACATACCACGGTGATGGCGTTTCGGGATGCAGAGTACCGCAAGGTGCAGAACAGCGCCGCCATGGCATTGCCGGACGGTCAGCCGTTATCGATTGTCAGCCGCAGCAGAGGGTATTCGGAAGCGCAGCGTGTGCCGGGACCGGATCTGATGCCGGCGATACTTGATCTTTCTCAGGAAAAAGGATATTCACATTTTTTCTACGGAAGTACGCAGAGCACTTTACAGCAGCTTAAAAAGGTGATGCTGTCTAAATATCCTAAGCTGAAGATTGCAGGGATGTATGCGCCGCCGTTTAGGGAACTGACGAAGGAAGAGGACGAGGAGGCAGTCCGCAGAATCAATGACAGCGGCGCTGATTTTATATGGGTCGCGCTGGGAGCGCCAAAGCAGGAGAACTGGATGTATGAACATCGTGGCAGGGTGAACGGTCTTATGATTGGTGTGGGCGCCGCATTTGACTTCATTGCTGGCACTGCAAAGCGTGCGCCTATGTGGATGCAGAAGCTTTGTCTGGAATGGGTGTTCCGCATCATACAGAATCCAAAGCGGATGATTCCGCGCTATTTAAATACGAATTTCTCCTTCTTGTACCATGTTCATAAAGAGAGCAATCAATTAAAGAAGGAGAAAAAAAGGCAGAGAAACGGAAAGCGCAGACTCCGCATTGCCATGATCGGGCATAAGAGAATACCGTCCAGAGAGGGCGGCGTGGAGATTGTAGTGGAAGAACTCGCTGTGCGTATGGCAGCGATGGGACATCATGTGGATGCGTATAACCGGTACGGGCATCATGTTTCCGGGAAGAAATACGAGCAGGAGTACGGCTGGAAAGGAAGAAAATTCTATAAAGGTGTCCGGGTATATATCGTGCCCACTTTCCGGACAAGCAAGCTGAATGCCATTGTTTACAGTTTCTTTGCAACGCTTAGGGCAATGTTCGGCAGGTATGATGTGTTCCATTTTCATGCGGAGGGTCCCTGCGTCATGATATGGCTTCCGAGACTTTTCCGTAAGAGAATAGTAGTGACTGTCCATGGATTAGACTGGCAGCGGGCAAAATGGGGCAACTTTGCTTCTTATGTGATCAAGCTGGGTGAGAAGATGGCGGCAAAATATGCCGATGAAGTGATTGTTTTATCTAAGAATGTGCAGCAGTATTTTGCGGACACATATCACAGGGAAGTAACTTATATTCCTAACGCGATTGACAGACCGGAACCGAAAGAAGCACAGATGATTACGGAGAAATACGGACTGACTAAGGGAGAGTATCTGTTGTCGCTTGGCAGGATCGTGCCGGAAAAAGGAGTGCATTATCTGATCGAGGCGTTTGCCGGGATCAAGACGGATAAGAAACTCGTGATTGCCGGGGGCAACAGTCATGCGGTGGAGTACATGGATCAGATTCACCGGATGGTAGCGCGGGATGATCGCATCATCATGACGGATTTTGTTCAGGGGCAGGTGTTGGAGGAATTATATTCCAATGCTTATGCGTTCGTGCTGCCCAGCGATGTGGAAGGCATGGCGCTCACACTGTTAGAGGCAATGAGTTACGGCGACTGCTGTCTTGTCAGCGATATCTGTGAAAACACAGAGGTGGTTGAGGATAAAGCTTTTGTTTTCCGCAAGGGTGATGTTCAGGATTTAAGAAGACAATTAGAGTATATGCTGGCACATCCGGATGTCGTTGCCGAATACGGAAGGCACAGTGCAGATTATATCTGCGGTAAATATAACTGGGATGAAGTGGTTGGGGAGACGCTGAAGCTGTATTACGGAAACAGCGGGCTCTCGTAAAAAGGAAGAAACAGAGCATGAAAATACTGATGGTCAATAAGTTTCTCCATCCTAACGGCGGGTCGGAAACTTATATCTTTAAACTGGGTGAACAATTACAGAAAACGGGGCATGAGGTGCAGTATTTCGGCATGGAACACGAGGGAAGGATTGTGGGGAATCACGCGGAAGTATACACGTCCGATATGGATTTTCATGCGGGAGGAATCGGGAAATTGTTCTATCCGTTCCGCATTATCTATTCTGTGGAGGCGAAGAAGAAAATGAGCCTCGTGCTGGAAGACTTTCAGCCGGATATCGTGCATTTGAACAATATTAACTTTCAATTGACGCCATCGGTGATCTACGCGGTCAGGGCATATGAGAAAAAACACGGCAGACGTGTGCGGATTGTATATACGGCTCATGACTACCAGTGGGTATGCCCGAATCATATGATGCGGATTCCGGCAACCGGAGAAATCTGTTTTGCCTGCCGCGGCGGCGATTATAGGCAGTGCAGCAAAAACCGCTGTATCCATAATTCACGTATCAAAAGTGTGCTTGGAACGGTTGAGGCAAAGTATTATGCGAAACGTAAAACATACGGAATGGTAGACGTTATTCTGTGTCCGAGTGAGTTCATGAAGAAGCAGCTTGATACTGATCCGCTGTTAGCGGGTAAGACGGTTATGATGCACAACTTTATCGAGGTGGATGCTGGAAAACAAAATGACAGGGTAAAAAAAGACTATGTAGTTTACTTCGGACGCTTTTCAGAAGAAAAAGGGACCAAGACTCTTCTGGAAGCATGCCGGGAGCTGCCGGAGATTCCTTTTATTTTTGCCGGAACAGGTCCCTTGGAAGAGGAAGCAGGCAAAGTCCCCAACGTGGAAAACCGCGGGTTTGTGACCGGAGAGGCGCTTCGCAAACTGATTTCGGAGGCACGGTTCAGCGTATATCCTTCTGAATGGTATGAGAATTGTCCTTTTTCCGTGATGGAGTCACAGATGTACGCAACGCCTGTGCTTGCGTCTGATCTGGGCGGTGCGCCGGAACTGGTTCAGGCAGGTGTGACGGGTGATCTGTTCCGCGGCGGTGATGTGCAGGAGCTGACGGAGCATATCAAAGCATTGTGGGATGACCCGGAATTGTGCCGTAAATATAGCGGAAACTGTAAAAATATAAAATTCGATACAATTGAGGAATATTGTGCTAAAATAGTGAGGAATGTATATAAGGAGCGCTGAACATGTCAAGAAGAACATTATACGGAACCGTCATCGTGACTTACCGATGCAACGCCCGCTGTAATATGTGTGACTGCTTCAAAGATCCGACAAAACCGGATGAGGAGATCACACTGGAAGATATCAAGAAACTGCCGGAGATGGCATTTACTAACATTACCGGCGGAGAACCTTTTATCAGACAGGACATTCCCGACATCGTGCGGGAGTTATATAAGAAATCTGACAGAATCGTCATATCTACGAACGGATATTTTACGGACAGGATCATTGCGCTGTGCAGGGAATTTCCGAAAGTGGGAATCCGTATCAGTATCGAGGGATTACAGCAGACAAATGACGCGATCAGGGGAATCCCCGACGGGTTTAACAGAGGATATAAGACTTTGAAGACTCTGGTAGAGATGGGACACCCGGACGTGGGTTTCGGAATGACTGTACAGGATATGAACTGCGAGGATCTGGTGCCGCTCTACAATATTGCCAATGATATGGGGATGGAGTTTGCCACGGCAACGCTGCATAATTCCTTTTATTTCAGAAAGACAGATAACAAAATAGATGATAAATATAAGGTGGCGCAGAACTTTGAGAAACTGATCAATGAACTGCTTAAGAGTAAATCGCCAAAGAAATGGTTCCGCGCGTATTTTAACCACGGGCTGATCAATTATATTTACGGTAACAAGAGGCTTCTGCCCTGTGATATGTCCAAGAACGCATTTTTTATTGATCCGTTCTGCGATGTGATTCCCTGCAACGGCATGGCGAAGAAGGCAGTCATGGGTAACCTGAGAGAGTCAGATTGGGACGAGCTGTGGAATTCCAAGCAGGCGCAGGAAGTCAGGGAATGTACGAAGAAATGCGACAGAAACTGCTGGATGATCGGTTCTGCATCACCGGCAATGCATAAATATATCTGGGTGCCCGGCTGGTGGGTGGTGAAACACAAGTTCCTGAAAGGCGGAAAGTACAGCCTGAAAGAAAACAAGTTTATTGAAGAACAAAGGAACGCATGATGGTGGAAAAGACAAGGGTAGAATGGATTGATATTTTTAAGTCATTGGGTATTATTGCGTTTTTCTGCGCCCATTTTGGTACGGGAAGCGGCAGAATGTATGATATTCCCTTTTATTTTGCTATTGAGTTGTTCTTTTTTGCGTCCGGTATTTTTGCCGGTAATATAGATAAGCTTAGTTTTAAAGATGCAGTCAGGAAGCGTTTCAGCCAGATAATGATTCCTTATGCATTTCTCGCAATCATCAATATGGGCATGATCATTATAACTTCGGGCGACGATTTGATTACGTATGTTGTGTGTGTGAAGCAGTTTGTATTGGGAATCCGCAATCAAATGCCGATAGGAGGCGCGCTGTGGTTTCTTCCCTGTATCTTCTGCGCAGGGGTGATTTTTGATGCACTGCGCAGAGTATGCAAAAAGGATGTTTTGGTGTTTCTTGCTTCGGCAGTGCTTTATGTTATATCGATCACGCTTTTTCCTAATCGACCGGATGTACAGCCGTCATGGTTCTGGAATATTGATTCGGCATGCCATTATATGATCTACTATGCGCTGGGATATATTGTGAGTAAGAAATTGACCGGAGGGGAAGAAAGATCTGATAAGGAAAGAGACAGAAAATATGATAGGAAGCGCCAGTGTTTGTTTTTTGCAGTGGCGGTTTTCGTGACAGGGTACGCTGTGTCAGTGTATGTGCGGCAGGACATTGCCGGGAGGCTGTTTCTACGGGTCATTCCGGCAGCAGATATGATTTATCCGGTCTTGCGTGCGATTCTGCTGATTATTTTCAATATGGTTCTGGCGAAAATTCTGGAAGGCTTTCGATTTCTCTCCTACGCAGGTACGCAGACGCTGTGGCTGTGCGGCAATGAGAGCATTGCGAGGGGAATACTGGGCGCGGCGGCAGAACTCGCAGGCCTGCGGATTGAAGTTACGAATGAACTGACAGCGATTATATATGCGGCAGTGATGATGGTGTTTATCATTACGTGTCTGCTGCCGGTGGAACAGAGACTATACAGGAAAGTGATAAAGAGTTGAAGGAATATGGCATGCAGTATAAAGGCATTGATATCGTTAAATTTATAATGGCATTGTTTGTAGTGATACTGCATACGCATCCGCTTTATGCGATAAACCGTACAGCAGATTTTCTGACGGCGGATGTGATAGCCAGAATGGCGGTGCCTTTTTTCTTTGCGGCGACCGGATTTTTGCTGGAAAAGCAGATAAATGTGCGGGATGCCGATGCGAGAAAGACGATTGTCAGATATGTGCGGAAGGTTCTCGGATTATATTGTGTCTGGACAGCGGTTTATCTGCCGATCATTTTATATAACAAATTTATTTTAAACGGCGAGTCGTTTACGTACGGTGTATTTACATTGATACGGGATTTCATTTTTGCAGGCTCATACGGGCAGTTATGGTATCTGTCGGCAGCAGCGGTGGGGCTTCTTGTCGTATTCGTATTAAGAAAGTATCTGGGAGAGCGTAAAACGGCCGTCTTGTTGCTGCTATTGTTTGCGACAGGGCTTACGACCCAGTCATATTTCGGAGTGACATTGGCGCAGATTGGGCCGGATGGGATATTGTGGAAGGTCATGAAGGCAGTCAAGAAGGTCATGGTCACATGCAGAAACGGTGTTTTCTTCGGCAGTATTTTCATCTATATGGGAACATGGATCGCAAGATGTGATCTTAAGATGAAAGTATGGAAGGCGGTTTCGGGTCTTACGATATCGACGCTGTTGTTTTGCGCAGAAGCGTCATATTTATGGAGCATTGATTCCGTGAGAGATAAGGACATGTATCTGCTGCTACTTCCGACGGTATTCTTTCTGATGATGCTGGCGATACAGATTCATATCGAATGGGATACGGTTTTTCTCCGGAAAATGAGTATCAATATTTATCTTGTGCATACAGCCTTCAGATTCATTTACAGGGAATTTGTGGGAGAACATAATGAAAACGGCATTCTGCTGTTCCTGTTTACGTTAGCCGGAACATTGGCGGCGGCGTACCTGATAGAACGATTTGAAAGGCGCAGAGGGAGAACGTAATGGTGTCTGGAAAAGTAAAGATCATAGAATGGTTGAAAAGACTGGTCTTAATATTGTTTGCACTGATGATCGGATACCTGCTGGTGGCGAGCATTTTCAGTACATGTTATATTGGCGGTTATCGTTATATGACACCGGCACAGACGGAAGAGATCAATGTGGAGCATACTTTTTTTATTAGGGATAATTACTTACAACATTTTGTTGTATTTATTGTATTCTCCTTTTTACTTCTCATGTTCCGGGTAAAAGGCGGTGGGAAGAATCAAGTCAGTAAATTTGCTGACAATAAATATCTGGGAATAGCAGCGTGTATTGCAGCAGGTATTGTGTCTGTTCTGATTGTACTTGCGGGTCAGTATGATCCGAAATTTGACCAGAGGCATGTCGTGGAGGCGGCGGCAGCGCTGAATGCACATGACTATTCGGATTTTGAGGTGGGAGGATATTTACATGTATTCCCTTTTCAGATGGGAATCGTGATTTACTTCCGGTTGCTGTCGTGGCTGTTTGGGAGCCGGAATTATATCGCTTTTGAGATTGTAAATGCGGTCTGGATTGCGGCTGCCTACTATTTCTTCATGAAAATTGCTGATATTTTGTGGAGTAAAGAACACCGGTGTAAATCGGGCACTGCTGTTTTGTGTCTGCTTTTTGCGCCGTTTTTGATGTATACTACTTTTCTGTACGGAACAGTGGTTGGTATGGCTTTCGCGCTGCTATCGTTCTATATGATGCTGCTGTACATAGCGGAGCCAAAGACAGGGTATCTGTTAATCTGTGCAGTGAGCATGGGACTGGCGACGGTATTCAAGTCGAATTATGCGATTTATATGATTGCAGAGATTATTTGCATAGCCTTCAAAATTCTGGCGGACAAAAGTTCTGAACGTAAGAAATTATATGGCAGGCTGTTGCTGATCGGAATGATTTTACTCTGTTTTATCATCGGCAGAGCCGGTGTGAGCGCATCCATCAGAAATGCAAATCACGGAGAGGAAGTTAAAGGAATTCCGATGATGGCATGGGTAGTTATGGGACTTCAGGATGGCAAAGGAGCGCCGGGCTGGTATAATGCATACAATAATTCCATTTATGAGAGTAATGATTACGATTATGACAAGGCGCAGGAAGCGGTCATGAACGATCTGAAGGCAAAGATAAAAGGTATGGCGCACCGGCCTATGACTACAATCGGTTTTTTCGTCAAAAAGGTGTCCTCCCAGTGGAACAATCCGACATTTCAGTCGTTGTGGATACTGGAAGGCAGGAGTGCGCGGGAAGATTCAATCTGGATGCTTCAGGAAAAGGGACGAGCCGTATATATTTTCTGTGTGAATCTATTGCAGACTTGGATTCTGGCAGGGACATTTCTGTATACTGTTCTGCGTTTCAAGAAGAGCAGTATAGAAGAGATTATACTGCCGGTCACCTTTGTCGGCGGATTTATATTTCACTTGTTCTGGGAGGCGGAAGGGCTCTATGCGATACTGTATTTTCCGCTGCTTATTCCCTTGAGTGTGTGCGGATACAAGGAATGGGCGGTATGGCTTGATGCGCGCCGGAGTGAGATTATGGCGGACGGATGGAAGAGTCCTGCAGGAGAGAAACTGAAAAAGAAAATATGCGCAGGCGCCGTGGTAGCGGTTATATTCTGTGTTTTATCTTATACAACGCCTTTTGCCAAACTTCTGGCGAGAAATGATGATACCGGGATTTTCAATACTTATACACAGGAGATCGTGAATGAGAGCGATATTCCGTTGGAACAGTAGGAAAGGATAAATAAATGCTTCGCAAACTAAATTACATTTTTACGAGATCGGATAAGATCAAACTGTTTTTCTTGTTGATAGCCGTAATTTTCGGGAGTTTTCTGGAACTGCTGGCAGTTTCGGTGTTTTCTCCTTTTATCAATCTGATCATGGATACAGATATGATTCAGGAGGACAGCAGGATTCTCTATGTATATAACTTGTTTTCATTTCAGAGTATAGAATATTTCCTTGCCTTTATTGCGTTCGGGATTATCATTATCTATATTGTGAAGAATGTTTATACGATTGTTGAAAAAAATGCGATCTACATGTTTTCATACAGAATCCAGCGGACGATCTCCACGAATCTGTTGAAGGCATACATGGCGGAACCTTATACTTTTCACCTGAATAAGAATATTTCGGTATTGCAGCGTAGTATGCAGGAAGACACGGATCAGTTTACTAAAGGAATCCTGCATCTTATGGAGATGTTAGCCGAAGCCAGCGTCTGCGTGGCAATCGGCATTTACCTGTATGTCAAGAGTAAATCCATCACGGTGATCACTATAGGCCTGCTCATATTATGTCTGGCGGTTTTTTCCATGATCTCCAAGAAATATTCCAGTGTCTGGGGCAGACAGGGGCAGCAGTATAAGTCCAAGATCTATCAGTGGATGAATCAGTCACTGGGCGGTATTAAGGAGATCAAAGTTCTGAATCGTGAGGACAGCTTTATCGAACAGTATGACAATTACTTCGGCAAGTATGTCAGAGTTCTGCGCCTGAACCGGCTGATAGGGGTCATACCCAAATATATTATAGAAATGGTTTGTATGACAGGTCTTCTCATCGCGGTTATTTTCAAAATCTTTTTCGGACAGAAGGATCTGATGGAGTTTGTACCACAGCTCGCGGTATTTGCGGTGGCGGCGTTTCGTCTGCTGCCCTCTGTGGGGAAGATTAATGAGCACATGTCGGCTGTGCTGTATGCGCTTCCGTCTTTTGAGCTGGTCTACAATGATCTGCGCGAGATTGAGCAGCTTAACATTGATAAGAAGGAAAAAGATACAGCGTGGGAGCTGAAAGAAAAGATAGAAGTGAAAAATGTGTCTTATCGTTATCCTGATGGTGAGACCAATGTCATAGAACATGCTGACTTTACGATTGAGAGAGGCAAAACGGTGGCATTTATCGGCGCGTCCGGGGCAGGAAAGTCTACTATGGTGGATATTTTACTGGGGCTTTTGGCGCCGCAGTATGGTAAAATATATGCGGACGGTATGAATGTGTATAAGAACCTGCCTACATGGCAGCAGGAAATAGGATATATTCCACAGTCTATTTACCTGTCTGACGATACGATCAGAAACAATGTCGCTTTCGGTATCCACGAGAAGGAGATTGACGAGCAGGCGGTAATAGAGGCCTTGAAGCAGGCGCAGTTGTATGAGTTTGTAGATACTCTTCCGGAAGGGCTGGATACATTTGTAGGTGACAGAGGTGTCAGATTATCCGGAGGACAAAGACAGCGTATCGGTATTGCAAGAGCGTTGTACCATGATCCGGAGATACTGGTGCTTGATGAGGCGACGTCGGCTCTCGACAATGATACTGAGACGGCAGTCATGGAGGCAATAGACAGCCTTCAGGGAAAAAAGACAATTATTATTATAGCGCATAGATTATCAACGATCAAAAACGCGGATATCATCTTTGAGGTGGGTGACGGAAAAGTGGAACTGCGAAGAAAAGAGGATGTGATACAGTAGTATGGGAATAGATATTAAGAGATTTGTGAAAGACATACTGGCACAGATTGATTATTCCCTGTACCGCTCCGGTTTCAAGAAATGCCCTGTCAGGGTGCATACTGTGGACGAGACGATAGAAGAGCTGATTCATGGAGATAAGAGCATGATCAGATTCGGTGACGGTGAGATTACCATGATCCGGGGAAGAAGTCTCAAGCTGCAGCAGGTAGAACCGGAGATCATAGACGGATTGGGGAGAATGCTTGGCTATGAGCATGAGGGGATGATCGTCACGATTCCAGATATTTTCGGTGACTTATCCATCTATCGGAAACAGAGCAGGCAGTTCTGGAGAGATCATCTGCTTTTCAGCCGGGGAATTTATGAGAAGTACTGTGATACGGACAGAGTATACTATAATACATCGGTTTCCAGATTCTATATCACATTGGAAGACCAGAGCAAGTGTCGGGATTGGATTAAAGGAATCAGACAAATCTGGGAAGATAAAGATGTGGTTGTGGTGGAAGGAGAACGGACTCACAACGGAGTGGGAAACGATCTGCTTCATACGGCGCGAAGTGTGGAGAGGATTATCGGACCGAGCAGTGACGCATATGCTAAATTGGATGAAATAATGGAATGCTGCAGGGAGTATCCCAAGGACAGGCTGTTTTTAGTTTCGCTGGGTGTTGCGGCGAAATTTCTGGCGGAGCGGTTGTTTCTGGAAGGATACCGTGCGCTGGATATCGGGAATCTGGATATGGAATATGAATGGTATCTGCGAGGGGCAAAACAGAAAGAGGAGATTGCCAAACACGATGTCATCGGGGAAGAGGCGAACCGGAATGCAGGATATGATGAATATCTGAGTCAGATTAAGCACAGAGTAAACGGCTGAGAATACGAGACAGAATGACTCGGACGGCGGTATTACGGAGAGGGAAATCATGAAAGTTTTATATATGTCTCACAGATATCATACGAACCAGACGACGATCATGAAGGGGTGGGTGGAAAACGGCCATGAGATCAGGTTTCTGAGCCAGTATGCCGGAAAAGTGGAAGATTATACTTATGTAAGACCTATTGTGGTTGGTTATTCCAAGCTGTTTATGGCGTTTGATTATATCTATGTGCATTTTCTTAAAAGAAAAGATCCGTTCGCGATAGATATGAAATTGAAGTGCGGCGTCCCGCCGCTTAAGAAGCTTGCCAGATATATTAAGGAGTTTGGACCGGATGTTGCGATCATCCGGGAACGTTCAATCTATACCATCTGCATGAATGCCATATGCAGGCACTACCATATTCCGACTATACTCTATAATTTAAGTCCTGTGTGGGACGAGCCGAAGAAGATGGATTTCGCACATAAGATCGTGTGGAAGCTGACGCCGAAATACCGGATCACACCGACGAATCTGGTAGGGATAGATTTTAGCGGACTTGTCAAAGACAAATATGGTTACTGGGCGCCTTTCCTGATGGAACCACAAGTGTCTCCGGAAGAGAAGACTTACTTTGCGGACGGCAGGGTCAATGTCTTCTGTATCGGGAAATATCAGGAGCGCAAGAACCTTCAGATGATGATAGAAGTGGTGGAGAAACTGCTGCCGAAATATGACCTTCATCTGACGATTGCTGGTGAGGTGTCCAATCACTTTCACGAGGAATATTATCAGAGAGTCACAGGATACGTGCGGGAACATGGGCTGGAAGATAAGGTTACTTTTTACAGGAATCTGAATAGACAGGAAATAGCTGAACAGTACAGGAAAGCGGATGTGTATGTTGTTCCGAGTACGGGCGAACCTGCGTCCATCACGGTGATAGAGGCGATGGCATTTTCCGTTCCGGCGATCAGCGGAACCGACAACGGTACGGCAAGCTATATTGATTATGGTAAGACGGGATATGTTTTTGAGGATAATGATAAAGAAGATCTAACAGACAAATTGGAAAAGATCATATGTGACAGGGAGAATCTTGTGCAAATGGGAGCCGCCGGGTATGATCATGTGAAAGAGCATTTTCAGTTTAGAAACTACTATGGCTGTATCGAGGAAATATTAAAGAAAATGGATGAAGATCAAAAAAACCAGCGAGGATAAGCCGATGAGTGAGCAATTAAAAAAGAATCTGCGTTCATGGTCAGAGAAAAGAGCAGTTCAGATCCTTGTTCTGGCAGTGATAGGAATATTATTTTATCTTTTTGCAAGTCAGGAGTGGGTCGTCATAGAAACAGACACGCCTTTCTATCTGAACCCGAGAAGAGAAGGTGTTATGCCGGTCTATCCGCTGTTTTTGTTTGCGGTAAAATGTATTTTCGGGGAGAACTTATATCTGGATGCAGTAGTAGTGATACAATCCGTGCTTGCTGTCATTTGCACCATGACGTTCGTGCTGTATCTGCAAAAACAGTTTCGGCTGAAATTTATAGAAACTTTTATGTTATATGTGTTTTCCATGCTTCCGTTTTCAATCCATCTGCCAGAATCAGGAATTACTCATCAGATTCTTACGGAAGGTCTTGCCTATGCTTTTTTCTATCTTTATTTTATTGTGCTGTTGCAGTATGTGTTTACGCAAAAGATACGATGGCTGTTATCTGCCGTGGGAATGGCGGCGTTTATGGAACTGATCAGAAGTCAGATGATTTTTTTGCTGGGGGTTACCGCCGCAGTATTTGTCTGTGTGGAATTTGTGAAAAACAACAAGGATAAGATTGGCATGAGAATGATAAAGGCCGCCGCTAATTGCCTGATCGGGGTCGTGGGGATTCTCATTGCTGTTTCATTAGTCTACAAAATATATGGTTGGTACTGGGTTTATCAGGTGCCGGTTATCGAGAAGTGGAATCAGAAGACGGTGGAAGAACAGGCTGGACCAGAGCAGCCGGCAAATGAAGAAAGCGAAGGAAAAGGGGAATATGCTGCCTTCTTAGATTCTGAAAAACAGGAGTCCATGTCTCAATTTTCGACGCTTATCATCATTCGTGGTATTTATGAGATTGATGAAGAAGACATAGAATTGTTTGACAGCCCGGAGATGAAAGAAATTTTTCAGAGGGTGTTTGATGCGGTTGATGCCAAGCAATATCGTTATGTGTATGCAAGGCAGGATCTGTATATGTGGAGGGATCTGGTGAAGGATAAGATTCCCTTTGTGGTCTCTGGAGAAGTGACAGCCTATCTTCAGGAACATCCGGATTCTGATATCAATGGTATGCAGGCATGCAGAGAGATGGGAATGAAGGTGCTGCTGCATCATTTTGACAGATATTTGTATCATTCTGTGAGGATGATGATCTCCGGATTTATCAGCAGTGTATTTTTCCAGATCGAGAGGGTCTACCTGCTCTGTCATTTTATTACGCTGGCGTTATATCTTATTACTGTGGCGGGAATCATATATTGCCTGAAAAAAGGCGGTAACAGGAAAGCGGCGGCATTTGCATTTACAACGCTGGGATATATCTTTTTGATGGTAGTCGTCACAAATCTTGTATTTCTGGGACTTCAAAGATATATGGTATATGCCATGGGTATTTTCTATTGCAGTCTGTATCTGCTGGCTAAAGAAGCGGCGCTTATCTTGGCGGAGGGTTCTACATGGATCAAAAAAATAATAAAACGCTGATTATTATCCCTGCCTATAACGAAGGGGACAATATTGAAAAAGTAGTTGATAATTTAATAACAAATTTTCCGCAGTATGACTATGTCATTATCAATGACGGCTCCACAGATCATACGAAAAAGGTCTGCAGGGACAGAAAGTATGAAGTTCTGAATCTGCCGATCAACATGGGAATAGGCGGAGCGGTTCAGACCGGTTACCGCTATGCAAGGGAAAATGACTACGATATAGCGGTACAGATAGACGGTGACGGACAGCATGACGTGGGATTTCTGGGAGAGATGATACAGTATATGTATGAGGAAAATGCAGACTGCGTTATCGGCTCACGTTTTGTCGAGAAAGAGGGATTTCAGTCTTCGGGAATGCGCAGAATAGGTATCAGGTTTTTAAGTTTTCTGGGATGGGTTCTGACGGGGGTAAGAGTAAGGGACATCACCAGCGGATACCGTCTTGTGAATCGGAGATTCATACAAATATTTGCGGAGGACTATCCGGCGGATTATCCGGAGCCGGAGGCAATGGTCATAGCGGCAGTCCACAAAGGCAGGATCAGAGAGTATCCGGTCGTTATGAGGGATCGGGAGAACGGGACAAGCTCTATTACATTCAAAAAATCGGTCTACTATATGTTTAAGGTGACTTTGGCAATGTTGATTCGGAGATTGAGCTTCGGAGTCAGGAGGCAGAAATGATTCCACATACTTTGCAGATCACGCTTTCAATAGCCGTTATCTGCTACTTTATCATAATTCTCTACTATCTGAAAAAGAAAATGCTGGAACTTAAGTATACGTTGATCTGGCTCGTGGCGGGCATGATTATGGGAATCATGATCTATTTCCCGGAACTGCTGGTACGGTTTGTGAGACTGCTCGGAATCGAGAGCAATATGAACGGGCTGTATATTCTGTGTATCGCGTTCATTATGATGATTCTGATGACACTCACGTCCATTGTTTCCAGACAGCAGCTTAAGATCAGAATACTGATTCAGGAGATCAGCATGATGGAGAAAAGAATCAGAGAATTGGAGATTGAGACAGAGGAGAAAAAGAATGACGGCAAAGTCGGGTGACGGGATGAGAAATTCATATATGGATTTCCTGAAGGGAATTGCCATAATCTCAGTGATAGCCGGACATTCGCTTTCCGATATCAGGGGAATGGATATACTGTTTAATCTGATCTATTCCTTTCATATGCCGCTTTTATTCTTTGTTTCCGCCTATATAGAGGAGCAGAACAGGGCAAAATACGCAGAAAAAGAGGGACAGATGCTGTTCAGAAGGATGAGCGGACTGCTTCTTCCGTACTTAAGCTGGACTGTTATCTATGCGGCAATTGACGGGCATCTGTGGGAAGCGGGAGCTGTGGGATTTATTTCGGATTTGCTGGGATACAGGAGTAACGGTCTTTGGTTCTTCCCGGTATTGTTTGGCTTGAAGGTTATGCATGTTTTGTACTGGATTATCCGCAGGAAAACAGGCAGGGATACGTTTGTTACGGACCTGTTGCTTCTGGGCGGGCTGGAAATTGTGATTGTACTGCTTGCGGTATTGACGAGACAGCCATATATCGTTAATATGTTGAGTTATGCGATACCGTATTTCTTTGCTGTCATACTGGTTAAGCATGAGGTGATACAAAAGCTGGTGAACAGCGAGTGGATAACGGCGGGCGCCATATTAGTGTATGCACTGGTGTTCCCATTTTTTTCATTCTATAATACACACTGGACAACACAGGTTCTCAGAATCGGATTGGCATTGTGTGTCATTGTTATATGCTGTAGATTTAACGATGATAAGGGTCGGTGGAGAACAAACCGTTTTTATCCGGCAATATGTGTCTGCGGACAAAATTCTCTGGCGGTCTATGTGCTTCACGGGTTTTTGATGGATTATAAGGATTATTTTAATATGATAGATTCTGTGGTGATTGTGGGGATCGTGTCGGTGTCGCTGGCATTACTTGTGGCGGCAGTTTGTATCACGGTCGCCAAAGTCATAGGAATCTCCCCATGGTGCAGGAAAATTTTGTTTGGTAAATAACTTCTGCCGTGCCGCAAAGTGCATGTCAGAAAGTGGGGAAGCTGCATCTTATGAGAAAGGTATAAGATAGATATGCATAATATAGCGATTGACCTGTTATGGCTCCGTCCCGGCAAGGTGGGCGGAACCGAATTTTATATCAGAAATCTTCTGGACGGTTTTGTACAGCTTGACAGACCATTTCAGCTTACGCTGCTTGTCTCTAAAGATAACCGCAAGACGTTTGAACATTACACGAAAGATGCAAGGATCACACTGTTAGAGGCAGATATTGTGTCTGCCAATATTGCGGGAAGAATTTTGTGGCAGTTTTTTTGCCAGAACAGATTTTTAAGAAAAAACAGTCTGCGGCAATGCTTTATACCGGTGTACTGCCGTCCGCTCTTTAATGGAGGAATTACTTATATCAACACGATTCATGATCTTCAGGCGGCGCATTATCCGGAGTACCATCCTTTTCATGAAATTGCATACTCAAAACTGTGCTGGTGGATAGACGCCGGATTCTCCAAAAAGATCATCGCGACGACCAATTATGTGAAATCGGATATCGTTAAGCGGTATAAGATCAGAGCGGATAAGATAGAGGTCCTTAATATTCCGGCGATGGTAAATTTAAATGAAACGGAATCGTTCGAGAATGTCAGCCGGAAATTTCATATCACGGATGGGGGATACTACTATACGGTTGCGCAGATGATTCCGCACAAGAATTTAGAGACTCTGATCAGGGTGATGGCAGAATTAAGAGACAGAAAGAGCAGTCTGCCGGCGCGTCTCCTTGTATCGGGTATTTCCGGTAATGCATCGGACAGCGTCAGGAGCCTGATCAAGGAAAATCGGTTGGAGGATATTGTAACGCTGACGGGATTTATCAGCAATGAGGAGCGCAATACGCTGTATAAGCATTGCAGGGCTTTCTTGTTTCCGAGTATCTTCGAGGGGTTTGGCATGCCGCCGGTCGAGGCGATGGCATTTGGCGCAACAGTGATAACAACGGACCGGACCAGTATTCCCGAAGTGACGCAGGGGAAGGCGAACTACGTGGAAGACCCCTTTGATACAGAGGCGTGGATACGGGTCATGGAATCGCCTGTGAAGCGGAATGATGAATTTGATTTTACTATCTACAGCAGGGCATATCTGGCGGAAAAATATATGGATTTTCTGCAGGAGAATCTATAAAGAAAAGGGTTAATATATGAGTAAAAAGAAAATACTGATTACCGGGTTTTCCGGTTTTGTGAGCAGACACCTGCTTGCGTATATGCAGGAAAATGATAATGATGTGGAAGTGTGCGGAATAGATATCAATCCGCCCGTATTCGATCTTGCGGCGTTTCCCAGTATCGACGTGACTTATCATACGGTGAACCTGCTTGACACCGATGCCGTGAAGGAACTGCTTACCATGTTCAGACCGGATTACATTGTACATCTTGCGTCTTTCAGCAGTGTGGCATATAGTTGGAAACAACCAATCGTGTGTTTTCAAAACAATACGAATATTTTCCTGAATATCATAGCGGTCATTCAGGAATTGGATTTAAAATGCAGAGTCCTGTCGGTCGGTTCGTCCGAAGAATACGGGAATGTGAGTGAGGCTGATCTGCCTCTGAGGGAAGACCGCAGTCTGTTTCCCTGCAGTCCTTATGCGGTAGCCCGCGTGGCGCAGGAGATGCTGTCCCGTGTCTATGCCGACAGTTACGGGGTAGATATTGTAATGACGAGATCCTTCAACCATATCGGACCATGGCAGGATACACGCTTTGTTATACCCGGATTTATATCAAGGATCTTGGAAATCAAGAAAGCAGGGAAAATGCGCGGCACGATCGAGACGGGCGATCTGTCGATCATTCGTGATTTCGTGGATGTGCGCGATGTGGTGAGAGCATACTATAATCTGCTTTTGAACGGCAAGTCCGGGGAATTATACAATATTTGCTCCGGTAAAGGTATCCGGCTTTCGGATATTGTGCATAAGATTGCTGATATGTTAGAAATTGAAATTGACACGGTAGTAAATCCGGATTTTGTGAGGTTAAATGACAATCATATGATTGTCGGCTCCCATGAGAAGATCAGTGCGGATATCGGATGGGAACCCGCCATTGCGCTTGATACTACGCTTAAGGATATGATTGCGTATTATGAGAAAAAAGAATCGGTATGAAAAAAGAAATTAGTGTTATCCTAATCAATTATAACGGAAAAAAATATAACGATGCGTGTATCTCCTCTATCTTGGGCAGCACGATTGCCAAGCGCATTCAGATTGTGGTGGTTGACAATGCATCTACAGATGATTCTCTGTCGGCACTGCGTGGACGCTGGGGCGGTCATGAACAGATTCATTTGATTGAGCTGAATGATAATTACGGATTTTCCAAGGCGAACAACGAGGGCATCCGCTGGTCGATGGAACAGGGGATAGATTATTACCTTTTGCTGAACAACGATACGGAGATTGAGCCGGATACGATCGAACAGATGATGCGCTGTGGACAGAAAACGAAAAACATCGTCGTCCCGAAGGTTTTATATGCCGACAGAAAGAATGTAATCTGGTGCGCGGGAGGAACATTTACGCCCGTGCTTTGGAAAACCATTCAAAGCGGGTTAGATCAGACGGACAGCGGGCAGTTTGATGTAAGCGGGGAGTGTCTGTTTGCCAACGGATGTGCGCTTCTTCTGTCGAGGGAGATCGTGGAGCGGACAGGATTTCTTGATGAGCGCTTTTTCCTCTATTACGAGGATGTAGAGTACAGCATGAGAGCGGCACAGAACAGTATCGGAATCTATTATTGTGCCGAAGCAGTCGTTTACCATAAGGTGAACGGTTCTACCGGAGGAAATGAGCGCCCTGCAAATGCATATTACATCACGAGGAACTGGCTGTTGTGCAACAGCCTTTGTATGTGGCATGGAGAGGCAATAAGCGGGAAATTGCGGTTCCTGTTATTTATTGCCTATTTTGCATGCAATAGATTGGCGTGGCTGCTCATCTGGTTTATACAGGGGAAAAGGGGAATGTGTACTGCTCTGCTTCAGGGAGTCAGGGATTTCAACAGGAAGAAGTGGGGACAATATTGAATGGCTCCGGGCGTGGAACGGAAGGCTGGCCGGATCAAAGAGGAATCGGATATGTATAAAATATTATATATTTCATATTTTGCTCCGTATGATAAGGTAGATCATGCGGGCGGGAAAGTCCATAATTTTTATATTAAAAAATTGCAGAAGGAACCAAAATGTGACGTTACACTTCTGACCATGTGTTACCAGAGAGAATGCGAGAAACTTGATTTGGAAGAGTACGGGATTAAGCATAGACTTGTTGTACTGGACCGTACAATGCCACAGAAATACATCCGCATGTTTTTCAGCGGTTTTTCGTATTTTAATCCATGGGATAAATATGGCAAAATTCTGTTGAATTATGAGAGATACCGGCTTAAGAAAATGATCAGGCAATATGCGAGGGAGGGTGAGAAGCCGGACTTGATTGTCCTGCAGTGGACGCAGATCATTCTGCTTATGCCGTTTGTCAGGAAATTGTATCCTGATACACCGGTCACTGCCATTGAGGAAGATGTCATTTTCCTTAATTTTTTTCGACGGATCGGGCTGGCGAAAAGCAGATGGCAGAAATATATCGCGGATTTTCAGTACCGCAATGTACGCCAAAAAGAGCTGGCAGCTTTAGAAGAGGCAGAACAGGTAGTGGTCAACAATTTCAAAGATTCAGGCTTGCTGGTGGAGAATGGGATTGAGAAGGCAAAAATATTTACATCATCGGTATATTTTGAAAACTACAGTTGTGTAAACAGGGATCATAACAGCACGCATACAACAGAGAAAACGGGAGAATATAGAGATATCCTGTATTATGGCGCCATGCACAGAGAAGAGAATCATATCAGTGCAGTATGGTTTATAGAAAACGTTATGCCGCATCTCCCCGGAAATTACCGGTTTGTTATCGTAGGGGCACGGCCGGGAAAAGAACTGCTGGCTTTGCAGAATGACAGGATTAAGGTGGCTGGGTTTGTAGAAAAGATCGAACCATATTT
>CAMXBD010000021.1 GCA_947179245.1 uncultured Lachnospiraceae bacterium
CGCATACGTCTTCCATTTTCTTTTCATCATCCATTTTGTATTATCTCCCTTTTTTTACTTTTTCATTTATACAAT
Organism: uncultured Lachnospiraceae bacterium; assembly: GCA_947179245.1. Taxonomy (GTDB): domain Bacteria; phylum Bacillota; class Clostridia; order Lachnospirales; family Lachnospiraceae; genus UBA3282. The sequence continues at coordinate 76 of CAMXBD010000021.1, forward strand.
ATACCCCGTGGGGGTATTTGTCAATACTATAAAAAATTGAGCTTCGCTCAATTGCGAGATTATGAGTATTCCTATGAGATACTACGTATCTCGGAAAACTCGTCGCGAACTCGAAAGAACGGAGCAATTTCCTATTACATAAAAAGAGACGGCTAAATATCTGCCGTCTCCTGCTCTTCATAGTTATTAAGATTGCTCTGTCGTTTCATCTTCTTCCGGTTCAGCCGTTTCACCTTCAGCCAGTCCCCACTCATCCCTGTAGAATGCGAGCTGGTTCTTACCACGCTTCTTCGCTTTATAGAGACCTTGATCCGCCGCCTTATACAGCGTTTCAAAATCATTACCCTCCTGAGGGAAAATCGCAACGCCGATACTTGCCGTTGCAGCATATTTAACATATTCACCCGCTTGGAAATTCTTGAAGAAATGCTCAACCTTCTTCGCTTCCTTACGAACGGCTTCCTTATCCGAAACACCCTTTAAGAAAATCATAAACTCGTCACCACCGATACGCCCGATAATATCAGACGCACGGAAGATCGCGCCAATCTGCTGTCCAAGTGAACGAAGCACTTCATCACCGAATGCATGTCCCATCGTATCGTTAATCTTCTTGAAATTATCAACATCCAATACAAACAGCATTGACTGTGACTCCGGATGCTTCGTCATGTATTCTTTAATCTTACGTTCTGTCGCTAATTTATTAGTCAAGCCTGTGAGCAGGTCTGTATCAGCCTTGTCTTCCAGTTCTTTCTTCTTTTCATTATTCCGTATCTTACTGACAATATTGATAACTACCACCAAGCAGATAAATACAACAACAGCAATAACAAGATAGGATAACATGTCCTTCGTATTTTCCCATTGCAGGCTGACCTGCTTGTCCACATAAGTCTGACTGACTCCCAGAATCATTTCCCAGCGGTTCTCTCCAAGCGGTACATAGGAAAGCATAACGCTCTCGCCTTGAACCGTTACAGGAGTAGTGCCTCGCGAGCCATTGTCTAAACGGTTTTTGATCGTGCGCGCCGCCTCTGCATTATCCGGCCGGACAGCATCCAAAATATTTCCGTCCCTTAACAGTTTACTGTTGACAGCCCCCGCCGAACCCAGAATATTACCTTCTGAATCCACAACTGTCAAAAATGAATTGGAGTCAAAATCCGACTTCGACATCAGGCTCTTGAACTTATCCATGGGATAGTACAGAAGCAGATATCCCTTATTGCCTTCACCTGCCACCCGCTCTACTACTACGATTGACTTCTTGACCTCAGACTCATCCGGATCATTTACATCGGCATATATGTAGGATGTGCTGTCCGACTGCTTAACCTTCTGAAAATATTCTTCGCCCCCGATATCGATTTCTTCGCGCTGTCCATCGACACCCTGACCCGATCCGTCACAGAAAACCACTTTATAAGCATCAGTGCATGAAGCCAGTATCTCCGCCATATCTTTCTCGAATTTGTCGTCCCATTTTCCTTCCCGTTCTGCTATAGCCCGGACAGGACCGGCAACTTTGTTGAGAAGTTCAAGCTCATGTATGAAATTCTCTCCATATACCTGTGTTGATTTGATTAAATTTCTAGAAACCGCTTCTGTTGCATCTGAACTGCTCTTCGTCGTGAAATTTATCACCATAATCGCAACTGCAATTATCAAAATAACTCCCGGAACGACCCACGAAGCAATAACCGACTTATTCTGACTCTCCATTGATTTCCTCTTTTCCACTTTCTATATTTAACGAAAAATCCAAATCTGAGGCTATCTCAACCTCAGGCTCGAATTTTTTAAATATACCACTGTACAGCCACGCCGCGCCATAAGCCGGAAGTGAAATTCCAAACATAAAAATAAAAATATAAGAATATGTTGAAAAATACCCGATAACAAACGGTAATACATAAAACAAAGCCATCAAGAGCGTTTTGGGAAGATTGGCGATTGAGAGAAGCACCGCATTCTTAATCGTATTCTTGATTGTATTATCAAATCTGGCAAGCAACGGGAATATATACATTGATACCAACAGCATGAAAACAGCTACCGCTATAACCGTTATGACCAACGGTTTCGGAAAAACGACTCCCGAATAACCGAAAATAAATGCATCGCCAATAAAGATTGCTATCACAAGCAGCATAAGCAGCCACGTCAGTGTAGCCTGCTTAAAATTCCGGACAAAAGATTTAAAAAATCCCTTAATCAGATATCCTTCCTCGCCGCGTATGATCTTCAAAATCACATAATGCATAGCTGTATATGCAGCTCCCACTGTAATGATCGGTATACAGCAGATTATCATCATAATGTTCAGAATCAACAGATCTCCCACACGATTAAGAAGCCGCATGACCGGGCTGTCCATATCAAACAATCTTCCCATAATAGCCTCACTCTCACATACATAACTTTATTATATTACAAAAGTACACAAAAAAGCTACATAAATTTACAAATTTTTTTACAATTATTATAATTATCTGGAAATTATATCTTATACTTCTTGCTGATCAGCCCATACTGCATGTTCAATGTCTCATACATCTTCAAGATTTCTGCAGATTCCGATCTGACATGCTGCATAATCTGATCGTAAGATTTCACAAAAGTAATTACAACCTGCTGTTTTAATCGGTTTCTCGAAGCCTCTTCTGTCAAGATACTGATTACTTTCTCTTTAGGCAATAGCGATCGGTAGCTTCGTTCGTTTACAAGCGCGGTGACGACGTCGGCAACCTGTAATATCCTCTGTGCCATGTTCATCTGAATATCCCTGAGCCGCTTCGGATAACCGCTGCCATCACACCTTTCATGATGAGATACTGCAATACGGACAATCTCATCATCCACCCTGCCCTTATAAACCTTCGCCGCAATCTCCACATGAGTTCTAAGCAGTTTGGTCTCTTCCGGAGTCAGCTTGCGGGGAGCCTCGATAATCTCCCGCGGTATAGCCAGCATACCTATATCATGAAGCAGCGCCCCGTAATACAAAATTTCCCTTTCCTGCCGGGGCAGCATCAATGACTCCGCAAGGTCATCACAGACGCAGGCGGTGGTAGCGCTGTCTAAGACCATTCCCTTATTCTTGAATCCGCGGCAGTACATCAGCATCTCCAGAAACTTCTTCTTATCCTCATTGTTAAAAATCATGTATTCTACGATTTCATCCAGTTCCTTCTTATACTCTCCGCTTGCTATCTTCTCAAAAATATTGTATTTCTGGGCACATTCATAGAAAATGTATAAACCGTCTGTTGACAGCTTGGTTCCTGCCTGTTTCTGGAACATATGCATATCAAACTGGTTTCCCATGGATGTAGAATAAATATCCATCTTTTCGGCAATATTAATATACGCGGCAAGATCCTTATAAGCATAATCCACATTTTTGAGTTTGTCATAATCCATATGGTGATACATGATCGCCTTGGAGAGCTCACTCACCGGAGACAAATACCTGAAAAACAGATACCCGTAAATAGAGTGTGCCATACTCTCTTTACCCTCATAGCGAAGAACATCATTGATCTTACCCGCTTCCGTCATATAAGCGCCGATGTCATGCATCGTGGCAACCATGACCATATCTGCCAGCTCAAACTCCTCGTATTTGCCTCGTTCTCTCAGCATAAGATAGACCATATATGCCACTCTGGACCCATGCGCCATAGGTCTTGGATGAATCAGCTTTAAAACATCACGCATCAGTAGAAAAATATCTTTACTCTTGATATACTCCATATGTAACCTCACATTCTATAAAATAAATTCCATCGGTGTATAAATGATTCCGTCTTTCTTTTCTTCGGAACGTGTATCCCGAAAACCCAGCTTATGATAAAAATCTACCCCATAAGGGGACGAATTAACTGTCACTTTGGAAGCTCCCACTTCTGACAACAGATATTCCGTTAGATATTTGATCAAAGCCCGCCCGATTCCCCGTCTGTGGTATCTCTCATCCACGAAGAGTAACGAGATATGTGTTGAGTCGCGGAGCGTAATCATACCGATTATCTTGCCACGGTCCAGTGCAACAAACATCTGGTACGCGCCCATAATAAACATACGGTACAATGTGGAATCCGTGATAAAATTCTGAAAATTCTTCACGCCCTCCGAAGTATAAACATCCGCTTCAAACCGCAGGAAAGTCTTCCACGCCAGTGCCATGGCATCTTGCCATTCATTGCGATATGCACTTCTGATCTGATACGATGTCTCCAACTCACCCGCGGCTCCCTTATCTTGAATATACACCATTATATTTTAGCGTATTTTGAATCAATATACAACCATCTACAATTATTTAACTGCTTCCGCACCCACTTTATTTACAAGCGGCAGCCCATTTTCCAACGCATATGCATTCTCCAATGTTACTGCGGCAATTGCCTGCATAGCCTCCTTTGTAAAAAATCCCATGTGGGATGTGATGAGAACATTCGGAAAAGTCATCAATCGCGCCAGATTCTCATCGCGCATGATTTCTCCCGACTTATCCTCATAGAAAATGCCTTCCTCTTCCTCATAAACATCCAGTCCCACGCCGCCGAACTTGCCTGCAACCAGCCCATCTATCAGGGCGTCGGTGTCTATCAGGCTTCCCCTCGATGTATTTACGAGGTATACGCCCTGTTTCATACTGTTTATCGTCTCTTTATTGATGATATGCTTCGTCTCCGATGTGAGCGGGCAGTGTAGTGAAATCAAATCAGCGCTCGACATCAGCTCCTCCAAAGATACATACTCTACATCCAGCTTCTGATTCGGATATAAGTCATAAGCCAGTACACGCATACCGAATCCGTTACAGATGCGAATCATCGCCTGCCCAATCTTGCCAGTCCCGATGATCCCCGCCGTCTTCCGGTACAGGTCTACACCCATCAATCCGTTCAGGCTCATATTAAAGTCCCTTGTTCTATTATACGCCTTATGCGTATAGCGGTTTACAGTCAGTATCATACCCATGGCAAACTCAGCCACCGCCTCCGGCGAATAACTCGGAACACGCAGAATCAATATTTTATCCTCCGCCGCTTTCACATCCACATGGTTAAAACCTGCACTGCGCAGCAGTATCGCTTTGACCTTCATCTCATAGAGCTGCTGTATCATCTGCGCATTCACATAATCGTTAACAAAAATGCAGACAGCATCATAGCCTCTTGCAAGAGTAATCGTCTCCTCCTGAAAGGACATTTCATAGAAGCGAATATCAAATCCGTATTCCTTTCCCATAGGCTCAAACCATATTTTATCATAAGGTTTTGTGCTGAAAAAAGCTATCTTCATAAAAATTGCCTCCTCTTTCCATATTATTCATAGTATGGTCCAAGAAGGCAAAAACATTCGTAACTGTTTGATGTTTCGTAAAAATAATCTATGGTGATATCAGATTTTTAAAGAAATCCTGCGCCGATTGTTTAATACTCTCAAAAAAATTCTTGGCTGCTCCTTCCACAACATTTCCTACCGCTTCATTAATGGCAGTATTGGCTTCCTCCACGAATTGCGTACTGTACTTCCGATACATCTCTTTCGCTTGATCCATGAAGTCTTCTGCCTCTACCTCTATGGCATCCAACGTCTGCATAAAATCGACAATCCTATCCTTATTTTCTTCCGTCAGGGTAATCCCCAGCTCGTTTTCGCTCTCACTGACAGCCTGACGAACACTGTCTTCATCCGACAGATCAACCTCTCCGGCTGCTATCATATCAATTAAACAGCCGACGATCGTCTCCTCACCTTTGTCAGCATCCCCCTGTTCCTTCTTCTGAACAGTCAGATATGCTATACATAATATGCCGAGAAGAAATAATACGACCCACAGTCCTGTCCTTTTACGTCTCTTCCTCATACACTCCGTCTGCCTTTTGCCACATTTTCTCTCCGGTCCGCAGACCGGAACAGCAGCTTATATTCTCTGCAATATCCAGCGGTAGATATCTCCGTAGACATCTTTTTTGTCCACTTCATTTAAAAGTTCGTGTCTGTCCTTAGGATACAGCTTCATCTGTACATTTTCCATGCCTATCTCGCGAAATGACCGATAGACCATCTCCACACTCCTGCCATAATTACCTACGGGGTCATCCGCACCTGACAGGAAGAAGATTGGCAGCTCCATCGGCATACGTTTCAGTTTCTCCGTATCATGCAGGTTATAGATCAGCTTAAACAGCGTCTGGAAACCATTGACTGTAAATATGAATCCGCACAACGGATCGTCTATATATTTCCGAACATTATCTTCATTCCTCGAAAGCCAGTCGAAAGATGTCTTCGGAGATTCTATTTTCTTATTATAGACGCCAAAAGCCGCCTTATCCACCAGTCTGCTCACATGTTTCTCTCCGCAGAAGGCTTTCTGTATCGCTGCCAGCGCACGTGCACACAGAAGCGTAGGCTTCGACTGCATACCCGTTCCGACTATGAGCGCGCCGTTTATCCCGCTGCCATAACGCATCAGGTAATTGCGCGTGATAAAAGATCCCATGCTGTGTCCCAGAATCAGATACGGCACACCCGGATAGCTCTCCTGAATCATTTTCTTAAGTCTGTGTTCGTCACGCACAAGAACCGTTGGTGCATCTTCCTTGCAGAAATAACCGTAAGGTTCCCCCGGCGTCACAGATTTACCGTGTCCTAAGTGATCATCACCCACTACCAGAATGCCCTTATCTGCCAAATAATTTGCAAAATCATCGTATCTGTCTATATACTCTGACATACCGTGTACGATCTGCAGAATGCATACCGGCTTCTCAACATCCGGAACCCATTTGATCGCATGAATTTTATGCTCTCCGTCTCTGGAATCAAAATAGAATTCTTCTTTGTTAATCACGTCGCTATCCTTTCTCCTTCACTGAATTATCAACAAATCTCTGCACCGGCGGGCATAGGACGCTCCGGCGTCACAAGAGCCAGCTTTCCTTCCGCATCCTCGGCACATAACAGCATGCCTTCCGACATCATTCCGGCAATCTCTCTAGGCTGTAAATTGACAAGCACCATTACCTTCTTGCCTACCATTTCGTCAGCGCTGTAATGCTGTTTGATTCCGGACAGAATCTGTCTCACCTCGGAACCGACACGCACCTTGGAACATAACAGTTTCTTGGATTTAGGCACTTCCTTACACTCAATGATCTCACCTACTCTGAACTGACATTTATCAAACACATCATAAGTGATCGTATCCTTCGCCTCAATGTCAATCACATCCTCAGGCGCCTCCTGCTCTTTGCCTGTCTCCTCCGTAATGCCCGCTGCCGCCTTACGCTCCGCAAACATTGCGTCCACCTTCTCGATAATCTCCTTTAAATCCTGACGGGCAAAAAGTATCTCCGGCGTCTCGGTCACTTTATTATTTGCAGGATACAGGGAAGCTGCTCTTGCAATGTCCTGATTCTTAGCACACTCTTCCAGCACCGCAAAATCGACCAGTTCCGCCTTGATTTGTGAAGCGATCCTCGCCGCCGTGTCAGGCATATAGGGTTCTAAGAGAGAAGCCCCTGCCAGAATACCATTTAACAGATTATATAAAACAGTGGCGAGTCTGTCCTTCTTTGTCTCATCCTTGGCAAGCGCCCAAGGCATCGTCTCATCAATATATTTGTTGCATCGTTTGAACAGGACGAATATCTCTGTAATGGCGTCCGCCACACGCAGTTCATCCATTTTCTTCGTCACTTTGCCGTAAGTGTCTGCCACTACACGGAACAGATCAGAATCTACATCTTCCGCGCCCTCTTCTACTCCAATCTTCTTATTTTCCACCAGACCGCCAAAATACTTATTGCTCATGGAAATGGTTCTGTTCACCAGATTACCGAGGGTATTGGCAAGATCGGAATTCATCCTCTCCACCATCAGATCCCATGTAATCACCCCGTCATTCTCAAAAGGCATCTCATGAAGCACGAAATAACGCACCGCATCCACCCCAAAGAAATTGATCAGATCATCTGCATAGATCACATTACCCTTGGACTTACTCATCTTACCGTCACCTTGAAGCAGCCACGGATGCCCGAATACCTGTTTCGGCAGCGGTTCGCCAAGCGCCATCAGGAATATCGGCCAGTAAATCGTATGGAAACGAATAATATCCTTGCCGATCAGATGAAGATCAGCCGGCCATAATTTCTTATATTGGTCGCTGCTCTCACCGTCAGTCTCATATCCAATACCCGTAATGTAGTTCGTCAGCGCATCCATCCACACATAGATTACATGATTATCATCAAAATCCACCGGAATGCCCCACTTATAGGAAGTTCTGGACACACACAGATCCTGAAGACCCGGCAGAAGGAAATTGTTCATCATTTCATTCTTACGTGATACCGGCTGGATAAATTCCGGATGGGTATTGATGTGCTCAATCAGCTTGTCCGCATATTTGCTCATTTTAAAGAAATACGCTTCCTCTCTCGCCGCTTTCACCTCTCTGCCACAGTCCGGGCACTTGCCATCCACAAGCTGAGACTCAGTCCAGAAGGATTCGCAGGGCGTACAGTACATTCCCTCATAATATCCCTTATAGATATCCCCCTGATCATGCAGTCTCTTAAATATTTTCTGTACTTGTTTCTCATGGTAATCATCCGTCGTCCGGATAAATTTATCATAGGAGGTATTCAGGGAATCGCATATTCTGCGAATTTCACCCGCCACATTGTCCACAAACTGTTTCGGGGTGATCCCCTCCTCCTGTGCCTTCAGTTCGATCTTCTGTCCATGCTCGTCAGTTCCTGTCTGGAAAAAAACATCATATCCGTCTTTTCTCTTGAAACGCGCGATACTGTCCGCCAGTACAATCTCATAACTGTTCCCGATATGCGGAACACCTGAAGTATAAGCTATTGCTGTTGTAATATAATATTTCCCTTTATTCATGATAAGCTCCTCTCACATATACTGTTAGCCTATCATTAATAAAAATGGTTGTCAATTCCCCTAGCGCATCATCAATCCCGAAACTATCACTGCTGTCTCTGTCGTCCGCTTATCTATATCCGTGTTAGACACGTTTATACTGCACCGGTAAATTCCCGGCTCAAATACCACAAGATCGGAGCCTGTGCCCAGAACATTTCCTTTATTATCAGTCCATATCAGTTTATCTCCTCCCTTCCAGATCAGCCTGCCGTATCCCTCTCGTCCTTCCAGCACTGCCTTGAGCCGTATCTGATCTGACGGTCGTCCGACGCCTTCTGCCGCCCGCTCCGTATCTGACACTTGTCCCATATCCGACGCCTGTTCCACATCTTCCGCCTTGATCGTAAGTCTGGCATAGACCACGTTCTCCAATCCGCATGTTACATCATGTCTCCACTCTGCGCTGTATTCCACGTAGTCCTGACCACAGATGCCGGGCGAATCATATATTCCGCCATGATGGGAACAGGTATAATAACCGCCATGCCATTCGTTGTCCTCCGGATACCATATTGCCCCAAAATAATGAAGCGGTATATCACACTGCAGTACATTACTGATTGTGTCATAATGATTATAATAGCAGCCGGAAGTTCCCTCTGTCTGCTCCATATTCCCAATATGCACATGTCTGATTTCTATGCTTGATCCCCGTGCTCCATAGATCGGGCAAAGGTTATCCGGCACATCTCCCTGTCCGCCATCTTCAAGCCCCTTCCTGTACGCTTTGTCATTGTCCGCCCCGTTACCCAGAAGAAGTCTGCCATTCACCCATGCCGCCTTACCAACTGACAGATTATCCTCTATAGCAGCCTCATAAAAATCTGTCCGCTCTTCCACTCCTTCTATATGCAGAGCCGCCTCTGGGTTAAGAACGGATAATCCTGCCGGAACATTTTGTGATTCCTTTGCCGCCTGTGCCAATGCCGCCCAGCTAAGTCCTCCCAGATCAATATCTTCCTGTCCGGCATCCGGATTCCTGTCACAAACATATTCTCCCGACTGCTGTCGGAATCTCGTGCCCACCCGGATTAAAGCCCGCGCCGCCGCATCTTTTTTCTCTGAAATATATGCGTCGATCGTCCGCAGATCATCCCCGTCTATAACTGCATATTCATACTGCACCCTGCCGTTACTGCGGATACGTCCAGATGTTCCACCCTTTGATAATATATATTCAGATTCATCTGTCGGTGCAGTCTGCTCTTCTTCCTGCGCCGCATAGACGACAATACCATGTGCCGTAGCTGTCAGCGCCGTAACCGTCAGTGCCAAAGCCGCCGTACCCGCCAATATGGCAAGTCTGTTTCCTCTGTTATTTCTTCTCACGATACCCTATCCACCTGCCTTCCTCATTATATATCGCTTCGTAATTCCTGCATCCGCTGCCCTCAAGCCAGCCCCGTATGTAATGTTCTGTCAGATCACGGTTATTTCCCCGAAGCAGACTGCCGTCGGACCATGCAGACCTTCCCAGCGTCAGATTGTCGGAATTTGCCAGCACATATGTTCCCTCGTATCCACCCGGAAGCATCTGGGACTCCTCCAACGCCCGAATCAGTAAATCAAAGTCCGCCTCCCGCATTTCATCCGCCGTACTTATTTCCCACGCCGAAGTCTCCGTCTGCGGGTCTCTCGTATAAGAGTAACCCGCATCGCCTTTGATTAGTTTCGTTCCCACGCCGCTAAGCGCTCCGGACAATCCCCTCTTGCCCTCAGCGGCATATTGAAAAAGCCTGTCTATATCTCCCGCGTCTAATATAACCTGCTGTCCGCCAGCATCCTGATAGCGTATCACGCCTCTGCTGTGAAACTGCCCCGGATTATCGGCCGCCGAAGCATTCGTCTTCGCCCATGGCAGCGCTATGCACGCTATAGCGGCGCACAGTACAACTAATACTTTCCTGTTCATCATTATCCTCCCGTTTTCATCTATGTTATGCTTTATCTTCCTGCACAATTGCTTATCTGCTTCACACTTTCACTTCCGCTTGCCGTCACTCTTCATAAGGTTCCAGATAGAGCGTATTCTCGCCCGCATCGTAACGGTATCTGAGTGTCTGCAGCACCAGCTTGCCGATGCGGTTCTCCACCGATTCGATCTGTCCGAGAAGCGTATCAAACTGATTGTTCACTTCCGTCATATTCTGATTTAATACGTTCTGCAGAGTCTGCTCCATCTCACCTATACTTGCCCACAGCTTATCGTCTTCCTTCTCCAGCTCAGCAATTCTGCCATACAGATTCGTTATATCAGTCTCAACCTGTGTCATATCGCCCCGAATCTCCAAAATCTGCTCCTGAATCATTGGAATCTTCTCCCGATCCACGATCTGTACGATATCGGTGAGATCATACAGCTTCATCTGCGTCTCTTTCAAATTATGCACGATTGTACTGACTTCCGTATGGAGTGTCCCGATCTGTTCCCGCAGTTCGTCGTCTCCATCCTGATATTGTTCAATCGTCTCCGACAGGTTCTGTTCCACCTGCGTCATGGCATTAAGCAGTTCTTCCACCTGTTTACTCAGATACTCTATACTCTCCAGATACTCTTCTCCTGCGTTCTCCTGTTCGTCACTTGACGACATATATTCCGCCGCCTCTTCCTCATAGGTTACCGTCTCTAACACCTGCGTTGCTTCTTCATATTGCTTCTGTGCACGCTCCCCGACAATATGCCTCCACAGGACAAGAAGCAGAATCACAATGACTACAACCGCAACTGCCCCAATGATCACAATCGCCAGCCGATCCTCCCGTCTTTCCGGGTCATTCCTCCTTTCGTTTAAATAATCTGACACTTTTGTCATAAATTCTCTCATAAAATACCTGCTGTCCTCTCTTTCTGTTTACTTCTGTTCTTACTCTTTCTCTTACTTTTTACACTTACCCTTTCTGTAAGCATCTTCGCTGTGCATTATTTTTTAATAACCTTTACTTATAAGCCTTATAAATTTCAATGTTTGGAAATCAACGGCGATCCGCCATAGAACCATGCTATTAGATGCACGGAATAAAGTATACTTTAAGATGAATCCAAAGATTGTATAGTTAAGATACCAAAATCTGTTTTATTTTACAATATCGGAATATTGCACAAACTTTTCCATAGAAAAAAGCCAAAGCGCACCTCAATACCCGATGTACTCTGGCTCCAAACCGCACAAACGAAATTCCGTCCATTCAATATGTCAGTATTTCATAACCATCTTCCGTCACTGCCAGCGTCACTTCCCACTGGGCGGAAGGTTTTCCGTCGTCAGTGTAGACCGTCCAGCCGTCTTTATCATCGATATAGATATCGGCTTTACCCATATTCACCATCGGCTCTATAGTGAATACCATGCCCGGCACCATAAGCATCTCCGTACCCTTGGTCGTCACATAGCTGACAAAAGGCTCCTCGTGGAATTCCAGTCCCACGCCGTGGCCACCGATCTCACGCACAATGGAATAGCCGTTCGCCTTGGCGTGATCGTTGATCGCCTGCGCCATATCTCCAAGAAAGTTCCATGGCTTTACCTGCTCCAAGCCCACGTCGATGCACTCTTTTGCCACACGCACCAGCTTCTGCGTCTCAAGGTCCACATTTCCTAACATGAACATGCGCGAGGAATCCGAGAAATATCCTTTATAGATCGTGGACACATCCACATTCACAATATCACCGTCCTGAAGCAGACGCTCCTCGCACGGAATTCCGTGACACACCACTTCGTTGATGGAAGTGCAGACACTCTTGGGAAATCCCTCATATCCTAAAGGCGCGGCTATGCCGCCCATCTCCTTGGTCATATCACTCACCAGTCTGTCGATTTCCTCCGTACTCATGCCGATGTGAATCTGCTTCTCTATCTCATCCAAAATCGCAATATTTAGTTTGCTGCTCTCTCTGATTCCCTCAATCTGCTCCGGAGTCTTTATTATGTCATGGCTCGGTACAATATGGCCTTGAAGAGCATAATGCTCGATTTTCTCATCAAAAGCCATATGACACGCCTTATATTTTCTGCCGCTGCCGCACCAGCAATGATCGTTTCTTCCGAGTTTCTTCATAATATCTGCCTTCCAGTCTTTCCATTCTTCTTTTGATTACTATTATTACTTCTGATTAAAATACGCCGTCACGAACACCGCCGGAGTATTCCAGTAAATCGTAATCTCATTGAGAGAGTAACATGCCGCATGATCCACATAGCACTTCATGGGCGGCGTACCTGCCGGAATCTGTTTCATTCCCACCTCATCACAGGGCGTCTTAAACGGTCCGCCGCTGACCCAGCCCGGCATGGGAAGCTCAATGCCGTCACACTCTGTCGGGCGGTTGTGCGGGTGCATATAAGCATGTTCACCGTGTCCTGTCACATAACTGTAGTCCACCGCGTTCGTCCCCAGCAAATAGTTCATCTGCGCCAGAGCGGTCTGCTCGTAAATCTCGTTCTGCCCCGTGAGCAGAGCTGCCAGCACCAGCAGCATACCACGGTTTAACACTACCATATTACTGCCCCATACATAATCTTCCGGCTCCATCGCCACACCGTACCCGGACTTCTGCGACACTGCCACCAGTCTGTCCGCCTCCGCAATCACAGCTCTGCGCAGATTCTCAGCGCTGTCCGCAGAAGCTTTGTGTGATGCATCCGTCAGAATCGCCAATGCCGCAAAACCCGATACATCCGTCCAGCCGAAATCCGTCTTCGTCAGATTTTCTTCAAGCAATGCATCCAGCCGCTCCTGATACTTCTTCTCGCCCGTAGTGACAAGCATCTCTGCCGCCGCCCACAGTCTTTCGTCAAGGTCACATGTGTCGTCATATTCTCCTGTATTACAGCTCTCCGGATTCTTGAATCCCACATATTCCGGATGTTTTTCCAGCCATCCGTATGCTCTGTGTGCCGCATCAGACAGCCTGTCGGCAAAAGCTTCGTCGAATTTCCTGTAAACTCTGGACGCCAATGCCATGGACGCCGCATAGTCCGCCGTCGCCATCGACGAAACAGGGAAAAGATAAAACTGCGCCAGATCCTCCTGCGGCATAATAAAATCTGCATGACGTTCCGACGTCAGCTTGTGATAGGCGCCGCCTTCCTCATCCTGCATCTTAAGCATCCATTCCAGTTCATAACGGCACTCGTTTAATACGTCGGGCATTCCGTTACCGGACTCCGGTATCGTAAGGCTCTCCTTGAAACTGTCCGGGAAAAGATCATACGCATAAAGCAGATGCGCCACTGCCACTGCCGCCGGAGAGATATATCTTCCATAGTCTCCAGCATCATGCCAGCCGCCTTTTACTTCTTTCACCACGCTTCGGTCTTCCCACAGAACTGCGTCTCCCATATGACAGCACGGATGCGTGTAGACCCCCGCATATGCTTTCTCCAGCTCACATCCACAGCGCTGATAGTATAACGCCTTGGTCATATCCCGCTGTAATTCACGATAAACGTCCTCCCCAATCCGGAATCGATGCGAAACCGCCCCTGAATCGTTTCGCACATAATAAACGCCCGCCTTCTTAATATCGCTAAAATCCGCCGCATACACATGATCACCGGAAGCCTCATCTACGCCCAAATCCCGCGCTTCGCCTTCCATCACCGGCTGAGCCGACGTGCCGCCTGCTGTGCCCGCCTCACCGTCAGCCATTCTGTCCATTTCGCCACTATCCGGCACTCTCATTATCTGATAATGCCCTCCCTCGGTCATTACTGCTGTCTTCCTGCTATGCGGAAGATATCCTGTCTGATTACAATAAATCGCCATCTCCATACCCCTTGTTATTTTTCTACACAGATTCTGCCTGTGATTCACTTTATTTCTTCATTCTAATACATAGTACTCCATGCCCGGACTCTTTTCAAGTTCTATAGATTTAACGTTCCATGAAATATTTTGTCAAAATATCTGCTTTTTTATTTGTATAGTTTAATTTCATTCCTTTTATTCCAAATTTATCCTAGAATCATGAATGAGGCTACAATATAACTATACAGACCAAGCGATACTATATCACACTGTCAAACCATCACAAATGAATATTGGAGAAAAATATGGAATTTGGAGAATTACTAGCAACCCTGCGCAAAGAAAGAGGTGTGTTGCAAAAAGAAGTGGCGACTTACCTGAACGTGACTGTGGCAACCATCTCCAATTATGAAAAAGGTGTTCACTCACCCGACCTCGACACTTTAATCCTTCTAGCGGATTTCTTTGACGTCTCAACGGATTATTTGTTACGTCGAACTAACTACAAATCAAGTATAAATGTATTGAACAGACGTCTCACGCCAGACTATACCGTGTGCGACCTGTTGAATACGATCGTAGAACTTGACCCGCGCAGTACACAGGCGTTACTGGACTACTATGATCTGTTACTGCTGCGCAATTCCATGAAGCGCGTAAAATAAAAGTGAATTGCCTTTCCTATCTACATAGAGCACACACAAAGAAGGGGCATCAAGAACCATCGGTTCTGATACCCCTGTTTAATCATGCCTATTATTTATGTATGTTTGGTTACGCTTATTTGCTCTTACACATATCGCCCTTACTGTTGCTACTCTGTGGTGCCTTCTAACTCTTCTTTCTCCGTGACAATCACGGTTGCCTCAATATGAAGCTCCTCTGTCTCGCTCAAATTACATATATAAAAATAATGTCTGCCCTTCATTTTAACATCATAATTAAAAGCTAGCATGCCATGGCTCGTTGTATAGTGCATGATACAATCTGGATCCTTAATTCCCGCCTCAAACTCAATATCTTCGGGTGTTCCCACCACCAAAGCTGACATCTTATCACCCACCGCCACTGGAAATCCAGAGGTCATGTAAGTCTTACCTACAGGAATCGTCCAAGTAATATTACGACTTGATCTCTGCGCTCCTACAGTCACTTCATCGTCCGTTATGACCACATCCTCAGGGTCAAGATTACATTCTTTCATTAATTCGAGCATTATCGCGTCTTCCGCGTCAGACATAGTGTTTATATCCACGCCATTTTCCGTTCTAACACTCGTACTTTCCGCCAGTCCTTCATATACCGCCGTAACCCCATTGCCCGCCGCCAGCGCTGAGGTACTACTTCCAAGCAGGAAACATGCCGCCATCAAAAGCGCAGCTCCTTTCTTCACCGTACCATGCTTATGATTGTCCAACATAAATTTTACCCGCCTTTCGTAATTTGATATGCTATCCACTAATGCGAATAGTTGATATCGTTCTTCTCTTCCGTCCGTTAAGAGTAGATTCAGAATCGTCTGTAAATACTCCTCACGCGTAAATGTATCTTTTCCCTTTTTACATGCTGCCCTGTCACAATATTTCTCACACAGCAGGTCCATCCGCGATAACAAAATATGCGCTGCCGGATTGAATACATGCAGCAAAGCAACAATACAGCCAATCGTCTTAATATACATATCATGATTCAAAAAATGACACAATTCATGGTAAAAGATTACTTCCGCTTCTTTCTCCTTATACCGTATGAGCGGAAGCATCACCACATAACCGTGATGATAAGTGATACACGGCACTTCAATGGAATCGTTCCTGTACAACGATACCTTACCGCTTACACCAAGCGCTGCACTGACATTCTCGAACACCCTGCCAATCGCTTCATCTTCTTCGGGAATATTCCCTCTGCATATCATCGCCCACCTGTAGCGGCGATACAGCCTGTACAACAACAGCGCAAAGAATAACCCGACCCATATACACCCTAGCACCGCATTAAATCTCCGTATCAACGGTGTGCTGTAAAACAAATTGATATCGCTTTCCAATTCGACTGTATTGATTCGCTTGTCCACATATAATGCGAAATAAACAAACGGCACAAGGAATGCACATAATGTAACATTCATCAGAAAACGCTGGAATCCGATATCTCTCCCAAACGGTGTCCTCTTAAGAACCACACTTATGAAAAAGAATATCGTTCCTGCAATGTCAGTCAGTAATAATACGACAAATAAGTTACTTAGCCAATCCATCGATCATGTTTTGTATCCTTTCGATCTCATCTTGTCGTAACGGTCTTTTCTGGGATAGCGCACATAAAAACTCATCCGCATTGTCGTGATTCCAGAAATTTACATAGTCATTCGTCAACTGTCCTTTGTATTCATCCAATGGCACTAATATCTGATAAAAGAATACTCGTCCCTGACGATAGTGCTTCAAATAGCCTTTCCTCACGAGGCGTGCCAAAAAAGTTGATACCGTTTGCGGTTTCCATTCCTTATGGTATTTATCATTCACTCTCTGCATTACTTCCATAAGGCTCAATTCTTCTTCAGCATCCCAAACTGTTTTCATCACCAACTGTTCACAATCTGTTAAATTTTCAAGTGTCATTTTCTGCCTCCTGTAACTACTACAATTAGCATTGTAGTTATCATATTAAATAATTCTCTCTATTTCAATACTATTTTATTATTCGTAGAATATCAAGCAAAATTTAACCAAAAAATAACCGAAAATAAACGATTTGTGTAGTTGTGCCGACAAAATTCGACATATTCAGCAGAAAATAATAAAGCATATTGCATATCTTACGTAAAACATGTAAAATGCTTTATTGACTGTCCGCTATATATAAATTTTATAGGAAATATATGGATAACGCAAACCTTTTTACGTTTAAAGGTTTGTATATAGATTTTACAACACTTCGTTGTGAGAAAGGAAATCATCAGATATGGAAACGGCAGCTAAAGCAAAAAAAGGATGGATACATAAATTTGTAGGTGATAAAGCTTTTTATAAGATGGTTCTCGCTATCGCTGTACCCATTATGGTGCAGAATGGCATCACAAACTTCGTGAGCCTGCTTGATAATATCATGATTGGACAGATCGGCACAGAACCGATGTCCGGCGTTGCCATTGTCAACCAGTTGATCTTTGTATATAATCTGTGTCTGTTTGGCGGCGTGTCAGGAGCCGGTATCTTTACTGCACAGTATTTTGGGCAGAAGAATGATGAAGGCATCAGACAGACGGTGCGCTTCAAGCTGTGGATTGTCGCCGGCATTACACTGCTCACTACAGCGCTTCTGCTGACGGCAGGAGATTACCTGATTCAACTGTATCTGCAGGGCGAAGGGACTGCTGAAAGTATCGAGGCGACTCTCCGTTACGGGCATCAGTACCTTATGATCATGCTCCTTGGTCTGCCGCCTTTTATGATGGTACAGGTCTACTCCAGTACACTGCGTGAATGCGGACAGACAATCCTGCCCATGAAAGCGGGCGTAATTGCGGTATTCGTAAATCTGATCTTAAACTACATATTAATATATGGTAAATTTGGCGCTCCGGCATTGGGAGTTCAGGGTGCGGCGCTCGCCACAATCATCTCCCGCTATACGGAAGCGGCTATTGTGCTGATCCACACCCACAAGCATAAAGAACTTAATCCTTTTACGGAAGGTTTGTACTCCACCTTGAAAGTTCCGGCTGCCCTCGCACAGAAAATATTCATCAAAGGCACGCCGCTTCTCCTCAACGAGACACTGTGGGCCGCCGGCATGGCAATGCTGTCGCAGTGCTATTCCATGCGGGGCTTGAACGTAATCGCCGCACAGAACATTTCCAGCACGATCAACAATGTGTTTAACATCGTGTTTATCGCTCTGGGTGATTCCGTTGCAATTATCGTGGGACAGCTCTTAGGCGCCGGCAAGATGAAGGAAGCCAGAGACACAGATAACAAGCTGATCGCCTTTTCCGTCTTCTGCTGTACATGTGTCGCTGCCCTGATGCTTCTGGCAGCGCCGTTATTTCCGATGCTGTATAACACGGATGCCGACGTGCGTCAGCTTGCAAAATACTTTATCATGATCTCCGCCGTCTTCATGCCGCAGAATGCGTTCCTGCACGCTTCCTATTTCACTCTGCGCTCCGGCGGAAAGACCATCGTGACCTTCCTGTTTGACAGCGTGTTCATCTGGTGCGTCAGCGTGACGATAGCCTTCACCTTAAGCCGTTTTACGGTACTGCCCGTTGTCGCCGTCTTTACGCTGGTACAAGCCGGGGATATCATCAAATGCATCATAGGCTTTGTGCTTGTCAAGAAGGGCGTGTGGATGCAGAATATTGTGGCATAGCGTGGATTTACAATTTCCCATTTTGTCCTGCGGCTTCCGCCCTGCCCAGAAGATAGAGGAAGGCGATTGCCGGAACACGCAGAATGGGAGTAGCTGTCTCATGCCTTGTGATTCCGAAATCTTCCAGTTGTTTTGTGATCAGAAAGGCATGGGACACTTTGGATTTTTCGCTCTGACACAAGTCAACAATAGCATCCGTGGACGGAATATGAGAATTGTTGCGATATTTTACCTCACAGAGGATTTTCTGACGGGGCAGCTCCACTACAACATCCACTTCCTTCTGATTGTCTCTCGCATTCCTGAAATATCCAACCTGCGCAGGACTGCCTTGATAAAAAGATACAATATGTTTGTAAACAGCAGTCTCAACCATAACTCCGAGTTCGCTTTCATCTGACAGCACATCATCAATCATCAATACTGCATTACGGATTGCGGCATCCGCAATAAAAATCTTGGGCTTACCTTTCAATGATCCCTTGCTCCCCACATCCATAGGTTTTGCAAGATAAATGAGATTGGACATTTCCAGAGCATCTATATAACTGTCAATCGTTAAAACAGAGGTATTCTCAAGTTCTTTTGCAGCTGTTGTTGCATTAAAAATCTCCGTGGAATTCATGCAAAGATAGAGGAACAATTTCTCCATCAACAACGGGCTGCGAATATTGAACAGAGTCAGCACATCACGCTTGATAACTTTATCTACCACATCTTCACGAAGCATTCTCTGCGCATACAGATCATCATCGGATAACACAAGCTCCGGAAAGCCGCCAATGGTCAGATACCGGTTAAAGTGATTTCGCAAGGGTGCAAAACGACTCATCAAGTCCCCAAGTTCCGCGCGATCCATATCCACAAGTCTGGAGAGTTTTACATCTGATGGAATTTCCGGCTCATCAAGTCCGAGCAGACGGCAATATTCGTAGAAAGACATTGTAGGGATTTTCAGAACACTCCATCTTCCCGTACCGCTATCCGTCGAACCTCTTTCCAGAATAGGGCTTGCCGATCCTGTCGCCATCAAACGGATATCTTTTCTGCTATCATATATGACCTTCATCCAAAGTTCCCAATCATCTGTATATTGTATTTCATCAAAGAAGATGTACCTTGTACCTTCAATCGGATACATAGACTCATAAATGGAAATAACCTTTTCCGCGTTAATAAACTTGAGAATCGGATTGTCAAATGACACATATAAGATATTTCTTGGATTGATATCCTCATCAATCAAGTTTTCGATGAGCTGATAAAGAATCGTTGTCTTGCCCACACGTCTTACACCCGAAAGAACAACAAAGCGGCGAATGCTCGTATGTGTCAGCATTTTAAGGGCTTCATAGTAGGCAAAACGTTTCTGTGGTTTTGCTTCTTCTTTAACCGCAGACGGCATGTGCCACCACGGATTATATTGCCGCAATACTTTCATGACCTGCTCATCACTTACTATAGCCATAAAACACCTCCATAACTATATTATTACAGCGGAGATAGTAAATTATACTATCGGAATTCCTTTGCTGTTGTTAATGTATATTATATCAACAGTCTATCTGTTCTTCAAGTATGATATGAATACGGTTTGTGTATTTGTTAAGTATAATATATATATAGTCTATATATTTTATATAGTATGTTATAGAAACACTCCCTTCTACCTCCTATAACAAAATAATGGCGCAGTTTAAAACTGCGCCATAATATTTTTAACATTTTCTGTGATATTACCTTTAAAGACCGCTGAACCTGCTACAATCACATTGGCTCCGGCGTCTAGGACAACTTTTACATTCTCCCTTGTGATACCGCCGTCCACCTGAATATCTAAATCCGTTCCAAGCTCATCCGCCATCTGTCTGACCAGTCTGATCCGCTCCGTGGATTCGGGTATATATTTTTGTCCGCCGAATCCCGGCTCTACTGTCATCACAAGCAGCATATCCAGTTTGGTAAGGTACTTACGAACCACCTCTACCGGGGTCTGCGGCTTAATCGACATGCCTGCCTTGCATCCAAGGCTATGTATCTGATCAATCAGTTCATCGGCATCCTCTGCCGCCTCCAGATGGAATGTGATACTGTCGGCGCCAAGCTGTGCAAATTGTTTCACATATCGCTCCGGTCCCACAATCATCAAGTGTACGTCGAATATAATATTCGTAATCTTGCGAATCGACTCCACAATCGGCATTCCAAAGGAGATCGATGGTACAAATACTCCATCCATCACGTCAATATGAAGATATTCGGCACCTGCCTTAGCCACTTCTGTAATCTGTTCTCCCAATACGGCAAAATCAGCCGCCAATATGGAGGGGGATAAGATATTCTTTCTGTTAGCGTTCTCAGCCATTTTAAACAAAACCTTTCACGGAAGCATAGATTCCTTTGCCATCCAGACCATACTTCTCAACCAATGCGTTAGCGGCACCGGACTCGCCAAATACATCCTGCATACCAATCTTAAGCACAGGAGTAGGACATTTCTGGGATAAGCAGTCACATACAGCACTGCCTAATCCACCAATAACGGTATGCTCTTCTGCAGTCACTACTTTGCCTGTCTTTTTAGCGGAAGCTAATACCAGTTCCTCGTCCAGAGGTTTGATGGTGTGTATATTGATCACTTCTGCACTGATACCGTCAGCCGCCAGCATATCAGCCGCTTCCAATGCGGAAGCTACCGTAATACCGCTTGCAATTATCGTCACGTCCGTACCCTCGCGGAGAAGAACGCCCTTGCCGATTTCAAACTTATAATCCGGTGTATCATTGATTACCGGAACTGCCGCACGACCAAAACGAAGATATACAGGACCCTCAAGCTCAATCGCTGCTCTCACAGCCGCCTTCGCTTCTACATCATCGGACGGAACAATCACTGTCATGCCCGGAATCGTTCTCATAAGCGCTACATCCTCATTACACTGATGGGTCGCGCCATCCTCTCCTACTGTAATACCGGCATGTGTCGCACCGATTTTTACATTAAGATGAGGATAACCGATAGAGTTACGAACCTGTTCAAAGTTACGTCCTGCCGCAAACATAGCGAAAGAACTGATAAAAGGCACTTTGCCGCAGGTAGCAAGTCCTGCTGCAATACCTGTCATATTACATTCTGCAATACCACAGTCGATATGGCGGTCCGGATATGCCTTCTGGAACACGCCTGTCTTAGTTGCTCCCGCAAGATCAGCATCCAGAACAACCAGATTGGGGAAATCAGCACCACACTCGGCAAGTGCATTGCCATAACTTTCACGAGTAGCAATTTTCTTTACATCTGCCATTAGTTTGCACCTCCTAATTCTGCACCGATCTTCTCAAGATCTGCCATCGCTGTTGCATATTCTTCATCATTAGGCGCTTTACCGTGCCATCCCGCATTATTCTCCATGAAGGATACGCCCTTGCCCTTAACAGTCTTACAGATGATAGCCGTAGGCATTCCCTTGGTAGCCTTTGCTTCCTTGAATGCAGCATCGATCTGATCAAAATCATTACCATCGATATTGATTACGTGGAAATTGAATGCCTCAAACTTCTTATCAATCGGGTAAGGCGAGCAAACGTCGTCAATCTTACCGTCGATCTGTAATCCATTATTGTCCACGATCACTACTAAATTGTCCAGTTTACGATGTCCGGCAAACATGGACGCCTCCCATACCTGACCTTCCTGAATCTCACCGTCGCCAAGCAGCGTATATGTTCTGTAATCCTTACCATCCATCTTAGCTGCCAGCGCCATACCTACTGCTGCGGAGATTCCCTGTCCCAAAGAACCGGAAGACATATCTACACCGGGGGTTTCCTGCATACAGGGATGCCCCTGAAGATAAGAACCTAAATGACGCAGTGTCGGAAGATCCTCTACCGGAAAATATCCTCTGTTGGCAAGCACAGAATATAATCCCGGAGCCGTATGTCCTTTAGATAATACGAAACGGTCTCTGTCCGCTTTCTTAGGATCCTTCGGGTCGATATTCATCTCCTCGAAATAGAGATAAGTAAATATGTCTGCTGCTGACAATGACCCGCCCGGATGTCCCGCTTTCGCACCATGTACTGCGGTTACAATCCCTTTGCGAACTTCATTAGCTGTTTTTTGTAACTCTAATTTGTTCATCACTAACCTCCATCTTTCTTTTTTAATAAATTAGTACAGGTCCGCCCTCTATAAGATTATGCGCCTGTATTATATGACATTATCATAGCATGAATAATATGAATCCTCTAGTCAATTATTGCTATCTGTCCACGCCTATTTGCCCTGTCCATAGTATGCATTTGCACCATGTTTTCTGTAATAATGCTTATCCTGTAATTCCTGCGGCGCAGGCTGGATCCGTACATTGATCGTCTCAGCGCGGTATGCCATCTTAGCCACTTCCTCCAAAACGACTGCATTATGTACTGCTTCATGAGCATCTTTGCCCCATGCAAAAGGTCCGTGGTTCTTGCAAAGCACTGCCGGAACCGCCACAGGATCTTTGTCCATTCTCTTGAACTCGCTGACAATCAGGAGCCCCGTATTTTTCTCATAAGCGTCCGCGATCTCATCCGCATTCAAGCATCTTAAGCAGGGAATCTCGCCATAGAAATAGTCTGCATGGGTAGTCCCGTAGCATGGAATGCTTCTGCCAGCCTGAGCCCAGCTTGTCGCATAGGAAGAATGAGTATGCACCACGCCGCCAATCTCCGGATATGCCTTATATAATTCCACATGCGTAGCCGTATCGGAAGAAGGATTATATTTACCCTCTACCTTATTGCCTTCCAGATCCACTAACACCATATCATCGGGTGTCAGCTTGTCATAGTCAACACCACTGGGTTTAATTGCAAAGATCCCACTTTCCGTATCGATCTCGCTGACGTTTCCCCATGTAAAAGTAACCAGCCCGTATTTAGGAAGAAGCATATTCGCTTCATAGACACGTTTCTTTAAATCTTCTAACATATTCTTAGTCCCTTTCTATTTTTTATCCGGAAGAATGCGTTTTTTTGCATTCTTCCAGACATGACTTAGTTGTACTTAGGCTGTGTTCTTTACAGCCTTAGTATAACTTCATGTCTTTTTCACATATTTTCGACTGCTGCTCTCTCGATTGCAAGACCTGCGCTGTACAGTTTCATGAAATCATTAAAGCCCTGTACGTCAGATGCCTTCGGCGCCATCTTCTCACCCTTCTGTCCTGCAAATACTTTGCTGTCAAGGAATGCTGCCAGACTCTCATCCGCACTCTTATTGATCATATAGGAAGCCAGAAGCGCGATACCCCATGCGCCGCCTTCGCCTGCCGTCTCCATAACACTTACCGGTGCGTCGATTGCTGCCGCAAGAATGCTCTGTCCTACACCCTTGGTCTTGAAAAGTCCGCCATGTCCGAGGATTTCATCTACCTGTACACCCTCTTCTTTTAACAGAATATCCAGACCGGTCTTCAAAGCGCCCAGTGAAGTAAATAAATGTACTCTCATGAAATTAGCCAGATTGAACTTCGCATCCGGTGTACGTACAAACAGAGGACGGCCTTCATTAAATCCTGTTACGTGCTCCCCTGAAAAATAATTATACGCCAGCAGACCGCCGCAGTCGTCGTCACCTTCCAACGCTTTGCGGTAGAGGTTGCCGTACAGCTCGTTCATATCTACTTTCATGCCCATAAGTTCAGAGTACTCTTTGAAAAGGTTTACCCACGCATTCAGATCAGAAGTACAGTTATTGCAATGAACCATAGCCACGAGGCTGCCGTCGGGTGTTGTTACAAGATCGATGGCGTCATATACTTTGGAAAGTTCTTTCTCCAATACGATCATACCGAATACACTTGTTCCGGCAGATACATTACCTGTACGCTGTGCAACGCTGTTGGTTGCTGCCATACCTGTTCCGGCATCGCCTTCCGGCGGGCAGAAAGGCACGCCTGCCTGCAATGTGCCCGTAGGGTCTAACAGTTTCGCACCTTCTTCCGTAAGTGCACCTGCCTGCTGTCCTGCCGTGTATACAGCCGGAAGCACATCACGCAGTTTCCATGCAAATCCTTTGCCTGCCACAACGGCATCAAACTGATTAAGCATTCTCTCATTGAATTGTCCTGTCGCAATATCAATCGGGAACATACCCGATGCTTCGCCCACGCCGACAATTTTCTCACCTGTCAGTTTCCACTGAATATATCCGGCTAACGTGATAACAAATTTTAAATCCTTCACATGTTCCTCACCGTTTAAGATCGCCTGATAGAGATGCGCAATCGTCCATCTCTGGGGAATATGATAGTCGAACAACTCTGTCAGCTTATTAGAAGCCTCCTCAGTAATCGTGTTTCTCCATGTACGGAAAGGCACCATCAGCTCGTCCTTCTCATTAAAAGCCATATAGCCGTGCATCATGGCGCTGAAACCTATTGCGCCGATCTTTGTCAGCTTCTCTCCATACTGTGCCTGAACATCCTCCGTCAGTTTCTGATAGCAGTCCTGAAGTCCTGTCCAGATATCATCCAGACTATATGTCCAGATACCGTTCTCCAATCTGTTCTCCCAGTCATGCGCCCCTGACGCGATGGGCTGATTCGTCTCATCCACCAGAACCGCTTTAATTCTGGTGGAACCAAACTCAATACCCAACACTGATTTACCGTTTGCGATACATTCTTTTGCTCCCATCTTATACCTCCTCTATATATTAAAATGCTGCTTCATTCCATCTCAGTTCGTTCTTAAAGCTGCGGATTGTTGTATCCTTATCGATCACAACGCTCTCGATTCCCATTGCTGCTGCCCAGTCTACCATCTGGTCTACTGTCAGGTCATAGGAAAATGCAGTATGATGTGCTCCGCCTGCAAGAATCCACGCTGTCGCGCCTACTTCAAGGTTAGGCTGCGGTGTCCAGAATGCCGTACCTACCGGAAGCTTGGGCATCGGCTTCTCTACCTTCTTACAATCAACTGCATTAATCAGCAGTCTGAATCTTGTACCGAGATCAACCAAAGAACATGCCACTGCCGGACCGGTCTTGGAAGTAAAGACAAGGCGCGCGGGATCTTCTCTATTACCCATAGACAACGGGCACACTCTGATACCAATCTCTCCGTCTGCTACGGAAGGACAAACCTCCAGCATGTGTGCCTGAAGGATACCTTCTTTGCCCGGAACAAGGTTGTAGGTGTAATCTTCCATCATGGAAGTTCCCTTAGCGCCCTTGATATCAGCTGTCATCAGTTTCATCATACGCACCATAGCGGCAACTTTCCAGTCTCCCTCAGCGCCAAAGCCGTAGCCTTTCTCCATCAGTCTCTGGATTGCGAGACCCGGAAGCTGTTTTAAACCACCCAGCATGCCAAAGTGGGTAACTACCGCATGATAATCGTTATCTGTTAAAAATTTCTCGATACCGATCTCCTGCTGTGCCTGAACGGCTACATGCTGTCTGAACTCAGCAGCGTCACGGCCATCATCGATAATCTTATACTTGCTGTAATATTCCTCTACCAGAGCATCCACATCACCCTGAGGAACTGCATTGACATAGTCTACCAGATCGTTGACACAATAGTGGTCGATCTCCCAGCCAAACTTAATCTGTGCCTCTACCTTATCGCCTTCTGTTACGGCTACGTTATTCATATTATCACCGAAACGGCATACACGAATGTGGGAGCACTCGATCACGCCTAATGCCGTTCTCATCCAGCTTCCCAGCTGCTCCTGAACGCTCGGATTAGCCCAATGCCCTACGATGATTTTTCTCTCAATACCCATGCGGCTCACAATATGACCATACTCTCTGTCACCATGCGCGGACTGGTTCTCGTTCATGAAATCCATATCTATCGTATCATAAGGAAGTTCTTCATTAAACTGTGTATGCAGATGGCAGAGCGGTTTCTTAAATTCTTTCAAACCTAAAATCCACATTTTAGCAGGAGAGAAAGTGTGCATCCATGTAATCACGCCCGCACAATCAGGATCATTGTTGGCATCGTTAAATGTCTGTCTGATCGACGCCTGACTGATCAGCGTTGGTTTTAACACTACTTCAAACGGTAATTTGCCGGAGGCGTTCAACCCCTCCACGATCTTAGCGGAATGATCTGCCACTTTCTTAAGGCACTCATCACCATACAGATCTTGTGATCCCGTACAAAACCAGAATTTGTAATTTTTTACTGCTTTCATTTTATGCCCTCCATTATATATAGTTTTACCTATTAAAAATTTTATCACTTGTATATACCAATATGCAAGTAATATGTATTGATTTTTTTAAAATATTTTATATTTATGTATAATATCTTGTATTCTAGCGAAATCCCGACGTTTGTTCGGATAATTGTTGAATCGCCGCGGAAACCCGTTCCAACGCATCGAGAACCTCCTGCATGTTATCAGTCAGTCCGGTAGTATTTCCTACTACATCCGATATGTTTCTGGCACTCTCATGAACGTTACCCGCAATAGTGTCGTTGGACTCTGCCACCGTTTCCATCAGATTGCCGAAGGCTTCCATGTCACTTCTTATACCGCCCATGATCTGATCTACTGTAATAGAATCCTGCAAATACCTCTCGCCAGTTTTCTCAAGCACTTCATAGTCCGGCATTACATGTTCATCGACAAACTGTACCATGCGCTTCGCATTTTCCGCCAACTGCATAACGGCAGCAACTGCGCCTTCCGAAATCTCCTGAATGCTGTTCGCCGTTCCTTTTGCATTATCTGCCAGTACACGAATCTCATCCGCTACCACCACAAATCCCCTGCCGGCTTCTCCCGCTCTGGCTGCCTCTATGGAGGCGTTCAGCGCTAACAGGTTTGTCTTAGCCGCTATACTTAAGATGGTGTCGGTCAGCCCGTTGATATTTTCAATCTGACGGCTGTCCTCAATCGATATCTTAAGCGTCTCATCAAGCTGCCTGATTATCCCCTCGGCTGATTGTCTGTTCTCCTGTGCCCTTTTTTGCAGCTCTTCTGCGCGGTTTTTGATCTCTGCCGCATAAGCAGTTCCCTCCACAGCCTTATCTATAATATTGCCCACCGCTTCTTCCGCGTCTTTTGTACTGTCATTGACGCAGGCGGCAGTAGCGGATATCTCCTGCATAGTAGCTGCCAGATTTTCCATTGTATCAGAAGTTTCTTCCGCATTACGGTTAGTCATTTTCGCCACATTTTTGACTTTCTGCTGCTGCATGTCTATCTCCTGCCCGCATGCGATAACACCGCCAATCATATCATTCAGAATCCCCAAGAGCTGATTAACCCCCTGCGCCAGCACTGAAATCTCATCTTTCGTATGTACAGCCACGCGTTTTGTGAGATCACCATTACCCTGCTGCATATCTGCAATCATTTCTTTGATCTCGTCAGCCATCTTCTTAATGGGTACAACGATCAGTCTGTTGGAAACCCATGTGATCGCTACAGCCATAATCATTAGCAAAACAGCAGTAACCATCACTGCTTTTTGTGACCGTGCAGCAGCCTCCTCCAGCTCCACCTCGCCTGTTGCCAGATTAATCTCTGACGCCGACATCAGTCTCGCCATATTCGTCACGATAGAATCATTGAGCATATAAAGTTTATTCGTAATGAGAAGATTAGCGGTTTCCTTGTCACCCGAACGGCTTGCCGCAAGAATCTCTTCTATTACATCGTCATAGTCGTTCAGCTTGGATGCTACGCCATCATATATCGCCTGTACCTCCTCACTGTCAATCTGCTGCTCGTACTCCTTCATCTTCTGCCACATTTCCGTCCGTATCGCTCTGATCTGATCCGTCTTTTTATCCATTACAGAAGAAAGCTGCGTATTTACATGAGCGTACATTGCCGTGTAGATTTCAAGATAATTTTCATTAATTATATGTATGGTATCAATCTCATTTACTTCATGATCCATAAAACTCTGGCTCTGATTCGATATCTGTTTGATACTGTTACCGAGAATCATCAATGCAATCATCGCAACCGCTATCATCATGATCATTACTGTTGCAAATTTATAGGCTATTTTCTTCATAATCCGGGGGTACTCCTTTTCTTAAGCTCCCATATTGTGAAAAAGAGACGCACATAACATGCGCGTCTCTCATATTTTTTAACGCTTATCTTTATGCTTTCTTTCTCTCCTTGATATTCGCCAAAACAGCCTGCAATACAATGAAGAAGCACAACAAAATCGCTGTTACAATATTAGCCCATGAGCTGACCAGTTTACCATGTGATTTAACCAGCGTAGAAATCGTACCGTTGATCAAAACACCTACCAGTGAACCGCCCACATTACCAACGCCGCCCGTCAACAGCGTACCACCGATAACGGCAGAGGAAATCGCATCCATCTCCAGTCCGGAGGCCTGTGTTGTCGTACCGCACATAGTGTTCAGACAATAGCAGATACCGCCGATGGAAGCTAAGAAGCTGGCAAGCACATATGTCTTCATCTTAGTCATGCGCACATCCAGACCCATCAGAGTTGCGGACTGGCTGTTACCACCTACCGCATAGATGCTTCTTCCGAACTTTGTATATTTTAACATTAAGAATATCAGCAACACCACAAGAAGAGCTATTACAACTGTTATTCTCACATAAGGTACCTGAAGAATGCCTTTCTTATTCTCATATGCTCCAATGTTAAAAGGAATATTCAGTTTCATATTAGACAGCTTTACAAAAAGCTCATCTGTTACAATACTTACCTGATCCGTACAGATTACTGCCGTCATACCTCTGGCGAAGAACATACCTGCCATAGTTACAATGAAGGGCTGTATTTCCAGATATGCAATACAATATCCCTGTACCACGCCAAACACAACACCGATCAATAATACAAGCAGCATCAACACCGGGCTCTTCATACCCCAATGTTCCATACCTACCGCCAAGAACATACAATCCATAGCCACTACAGAACCTACGGAAATATCAATACCACCCGTCAGCATAACGCATGTCATTCCTGCCGTGATACAGATCAGACCCGCATTATTAATCAGAATATTCAAGAATGTCTGCAAATGCGTAAATCCTTTGTCTGCATACACAATACAGCCTGCCGCATACATAACTACAAACAGGATGACGGTGATAAGTAATAAGATGCTGTTGCCGTTAAGATTCAACTTTTTCTTCATACTTGATTACGCCTCCTTTGCAGCCGCTTTTTTAGCCGACAATTTCTTAAAGTACTCTCTCACCGGTTCCGCCTGAATAACAACAATCAGGATAACGACAATTGCCTTAAATACAGGCGCCTGTGCAGAAGATACACCCAACGCATACAATGTTGTTGTGATTGCCTGAATCGTATACGCACCGATAATAGAACCTGCCAGATTAAATTTGCCACCGCCCAAGCTGTTACCGCCGAGCGCTACTGCAAGGATCGCATCCAATTCCATGTTCAGACCAATGTTGTTCGTATCTGCGGAATAGATACGGGAAGTTGCAGTGATACCTGCAATACCTGCGCACAGACCACAGATTGCATAGCACATCAGAATGATCTTCGCAGAATTAAATCCGGAAATTCTTGCTGCTTTCTTATTGATACCAACACTCTGTACAAATGTACCAAGCGCCGTAAACTTCAGTAACAATGCCATAATCAAAACACAGATTGCCGCAATCAGAATCGGTGTCGGAAGGAATCCCACATAGGATCCAAAGAACTGAAATGACGGCACACGTACATATACGATCGCGCTGTTACAAAGGAGCAATCCGATGGCACGTCCCGCTGACCACAAAATCAACGTCGCAACCATTGGCTGAATATTCAGATAAGCCACCAAAAAACCGTTAAACAAACCGCAGACAACTGCAACTAAGATACCTGCGCCGATGCCGACCCAAAGAGGACGTGCATACTCAGAAACATTGGTTACACCATATCCTGCCAGAAGCATACAGCACATACCACCTGACAAGCTCATAACGGAACCAACTGAAATATCTGTTCCGGCGGAAGCAGATACAACAAGTGTCATACCGATTGCCAGAATAGCTACTTCGCTGCCTCGATTTAATATGTCGATCAAACGTCCGTAAAGGATTGTGTTACCGGAAGAAGTAACCTGTGTGCTGATCGAGAAGAAGCCAAACGGTGCATTCCCACTAGCAAGATCATAGATTACATTTACCAGCATTACTAAAATCATACTGAATATCGGCAGGAACAACTGCATTTTTGTTATTTTCTTTATATTACTCATGTGCCGCACCTCCTGCAATAGCGTGCATTACGCCTTCCTGAGTCATCTCATCGCCCTCGATCTCACCGACCTTAGCGCCATCACGAAGGACAGCCATTCGGTTACAGGTACGCAGCATCTCTTCAATCTCAGATGAAATAAAGATCAGGCTCTTACCTTCCTGCGCGAGTTTGATAACTAATTTCTGTATCTCTGTTTTTGTACCGATATCGATACCACGGGTAGGCTCATCCAGAATCAGGAAATCCGGATTGGTAGCAAGCCATCTCGCCAGAATAACCTTCTGCTGATTACCACCCGACAATCTCTTAATCAATGTCTCTCTGCTTGCCGTCTTAATCTGCAGCATCTCTATGTACTGATCGGCTATCTCTATCTGCTTAGACATCGGTATCTTCTTAAAAATACCCGCCTTAGCCTGCATAGCGAGAATAATATTCTCACGTACTGACAGATCTCCGATGATACCCTCTGCTTTTCTGTCGTCAGGAAGAAGCCCCATACCAAGATTCATGGCATCTATCGGGCTCTTAATCTTAACCTCCTGCCCCGCAACCTTCAAAGTACCGCTCTGCGCTCTGTCCGCACCGTAAATAGCACGCGCCAGCTCGCTTCGTCCACTTCCTAGAAGTCCGGTAAGACCTACTACTTCACCTTTATGTATCTCCAGATCAAAAGGTTTGATCGTTCCCGCATGGCTTAAGCCTTTTGCATCAATTTCGAGAGGAGCCTTGGAGAAATCCATGCTCCCTTCCGGTTTGATAGATGCCAGATCATCAAAATCCTTACCCATCATCGCCGCTACAAGTTTCACTCTCGGAAGTTCTTCCACCGTGTACTCACCGACAAGCGTACCGTTACGAAGTACGGTAATGCCATCACAAACTGCATATACCTGCTCCAAGAAGTGAGTTACAAATATGATGCCAACCCCCTGATCTCTCAGCCTCTTCATCATGCCAAACAGCTTCTCAACCTCATTATCATCCAGAGAAGAGGTGGGCTCATCTAGGATCAGAACCTTACTTTCCATATCTACAGCACGGGCGATCGCAATCATCTGCTGCAACGCCAGTGAATATTCTTCCAAATTCTTTGTTACTTCTATCTCTAAATCAAGATCTTTCATCAGTTGTGCCGCCATCTGATTCATCTTGCGGCGGTTAACTGTACCAATCTTGGTAAGGGGCTCACGCCCGATGTAAAGATTCTCTGCCACTGAAAGATTCGGACAGAGGTTTACTTCCTGATAAACTGTCGAAATTCCTTTATGTTGAGCGTCCATTGTGTCTTTATTGACGATCGGCCCCTCAATACCATCTACATGAATCTCTCCGGCTTCAAATTTGTTGACACCCGTCAAACATTTGATCAATGTAGATTTTCCTGCACCGTTCTCTCCCATCAGTGCACGAATCTCACCCTTTTTCAAGGTGAAATCTACATGGTCAAGCGCTTTGACTCCCGGGAATGTCATACAGATGCCTCGCATTGTTAAAGCTATATTGCTATCCATACTAATACCTCCTACTGTCACACACTCCAATACATTTGTGCATAATTTTCTGACAATGCCACCAATATGGCTTCATTATACACTAAATTTGTGGAAAGAAAAAGGGAGAGAAATAAATTTCTCTCCCTATTCTATTCTTATTATTCGGTTCAGATATAACTCTTAGTATGCACGACCGTCAAGTACTTCCTGAGTCATTGTTACTGCGTACTGAGATGTGATACCGGGTGCTACGAAAGCCTGATCTGTAACGACCGTCTGAGCATCAACTGCTTCACCAGCCTGTAATTTCTGGATAACTTCTGCTGCGAACTCAGCCTGCAGAGGGTTACACTCTACGTTACAGTTGATCTTGCCATCCAATGTGTACTGTAAGCCATCATGTGTAGCATCGAAGGAGATGATGATTACATCGCCGTCAACACCATATGTGATACCTGCTGCATCCATTGCATCCATTGCGCCGTATGCTTCGTTATCGTTCTGGCAGACTACTACGTTGAAATCGCTGTAGGATTTAATGAAGGACTCCATAACTTCCTGTCCACCTGCCTGTGTGAAATCACCAGACTGAGAATCAAGGATTTCCCACTCGCTGTGCTGTGCTGCGATATTGTTGAAACCTTCTGTACGTCCAAGTGTTGCGGATGCACCAACGGAACCTTCGATTACAAGAATCTTAGCTTCAGCGCCGTCTAAGTACTCACCTAACCAGTTACCTGCCATCTCACCTTCTGCAACCATGTCACAGCCGATCTGTGTTGTGTATAAAGAAGGGTCAGCGTCTACGGAACGGTCAACGATCAGTACCGGAATACCAGCATCCTGTGCTTCCTGAAGAACTGTATCCCAACCTGCTGTCTCGATCGGAGCGATGCAGATGTAATCCATTTCCTGCTGGATGAAGTTACGAACTGCTTCCAACTGAACTGCATTGTCATTATCAGCGTCTACGAAAGATAACTCATAGCCGTTAGCCTCTGAGAAAGCGTCCTGATAGTTCTGTGTGTTAGCTGCACGCCAGTCAGACTCATGACCTACCTGTGCGAAACCAACGCTGATTGTATCGCCGCTTGCTGCGGGTGCCTCTGTCTCTGCCGCATCATCTGCTTCAGGTGCCTCTTCTTCTGCTTCAGGTGCCGGAGCTTCCTCTTCTTCTGCCGGTGTCTCTGCTGCAGGTGCGGATGTCTCTGCCGGAGCTGCGTCACCACCGCCGCATCCTACAAGACTTGCCATTACCATTGTGCCTGCGAGTAAAACTGCTAATTTCTTTTTCATTATTTAGTTCCTCCTCCTAATATAATGTATTAAGTTTGAAACGGAAACATTATTGTCTCCTCGTTTCTGAATATACTTTACCAAATCATTTGCATTCTCTCAATACAAAATTTTTTTATTTTTCAATTTAGATGAGTTGTACAATACAAATTATATGATATACTATCTATAAT